>JBBIID010000051.1:10403-11980 GCA_037446675.1 Paludibacter sp. | reverse complement strand
ATGCAAAGAAATCGAGAAAAGATTGACGAATTTCCTGTGAAGTCATATTTATCTTGTTATTTTACTTCGTGTTATTTTGTGCTTTGCGCGTTATTAGCTTTGCGTTATTTATTTCCGCGGGCCATAATCGTTGGTTGTGCTTTACATGTTATTTATCTATCAATAACGCCCGTAAGGCAAATAACTATTTATTGGGTTAATAATATCAAATAAAGACTGCAAAAGTACTCCAAATTTATTATTTTTGCAGCACATGATGATATAAAAATTGTATTGTTCTATCGTTTTTTTATTTGAAAAGCTTGATTCACATCTGTTTTCCTCTTTTTTCGATTTGTGAGTTGTGTTTTTAACTTACAATCAAAATAAGAAATTCTTTCTATGGCTAAGAAAAAATTTTACTTCAATCCCGAAACTTTAAGTTACGAGCAAATAGAACACACGTTCACTCATTGGCTTAGGCAACTTTTAATTCATGCACTTTCGGGTTTGTCGTTGGGAGCTGTGTTTTTCTTCGTCTTTGTGTCTACTGTTCAGTCGCCCGAAGAAAAACAATTGAGTGAAGAAAAAAGAAACATGCAGGCTCAATACAAACTTTTGGAACGTCAGTTTGATGAAGCACAGGAAGTGCTGACAGATTTACAACAGCGCGACGATAATCTCTATCGTGTCGTTTTTCAGGCCGATCCTATTCCTTTGGCTGTTCGCAAAGGCTCTTCCGCCAATACCGAATTTTACGAGCAATTGCTGGACATGACCAATTCCGAAATTGTTGTTTCCACTACAAAAAAAATGAACGAACTGAAAAAAGAAATTTATATTCAGTCGAAATCGTATGACGATTTGGTGGTGATGGCTCAGAATAAAGAAGTTATGCTGGAATGCTTGCCTGCAATTCAACCTGTTTTAAATAAAGATCTTACACGCATGGCTTCGGGCTACGGCTGGCGCATCGACCCGGTTTATCACACCCGTCGTTTTCACGAAGGAATGGACTTTACAGCGCCTATCGGTACTGATATTTTTGCGACCGGAAATGGGACAGTTTTCAGTGCCGGCTGGCAACAAGGTTATGGAAACTGTGTGCAAATCAATCATGGTTATGGTTATGTAACTTTGTATGGTCACATGAGTTCCATCAAAGTCCGGATTGGTCAAAAAGTGAAACGTGGTGACGTGATTGGATTGGTTGGAAGTACAGGAAAATCGACAGGGCCACACTTGCATTATGAGGTTCATCTTAAAGGAAAAGTGATGAATCCGCAAAATTATTACTTCCTCGATTTGTCGCCTGCTGAATACGATAAGATGGTTCAAATGAGTAACAACTCCGGACAAATGTTTGATTAACGACTTTAGTTAGTAACAAAACATCCAACTAATATATAATCCAATAATGACGCAAAAAGGTTCATTTCCAATGATTCCCGGATCTATCGGAATTTTTGATTCGGGTTACGGTGGTTTAACTATTCTTGAAAAAATTAGAATGGAACTGCCAGAATATGATTATATTTATTTGGGTGATAATGCGCGTACGCCTTACGGTACACGTTCGTTTGACGTGGTTTACAAAT
>JBBIID010000051.1:6506-10371 GCA_037446675.1 Paludibacter sp. | reverse complement strand
ATTATTCGAAATGGGCTGCCATTTGGTAGTTTTGGCTTGTAACACGGCTTCGGCAAAAGCGCTGAGAACAATTCAGCAAAAAGATTTACCTTCGTTGGATCCGAAGCGAAGAGTGTTGGGAGTAATTCGCCCTACGGTTGAAGCGGTTGGCAATCTGACTAAAACCAAACATATTGGATTATTGGCAACGACCGGAACAGTGCAATCCAATTCCTATCCATTGGAAATTCAGAAACTTCATAATAACATAGTCGTTGTTTCAGAAGCCTGCCCCATGTGGGTTCCGCTCATCGAGAACAACGAACATACATCCGTTGGCGCTGATTATTTTGTACAGAAGAATTTAGAGAATCTGTTGCAATCCGATTCGCAAATTGATACTATCATGTTGGGTTGCACACATTATCCGCTTTTGATAGATAAAATAAAGCAATATACGCCAGAGAATGTCCGCATTGTTTCGCAAGGTGAGATTGTAGCAGAAAGCCTGAAAGATTATCTGAATCGCCATCCAGAAATGGATAATCTTTGTACAAAAAACGGGCTGATGCGTTATTTTACTACCGAATCGGTTGAGAAGTTTGCTTCGTCGGCTTCCATTTTTCTAAATAAAGAAATTCAGGCTGAACATTTGGATTTGGATTAAATCAGAAGGTTTTTATCTCCGCAAATCTTTTGCTCCGGTAATTTCAGACGAAACTTCATTCAGCGCACCTGCTTGTTGCAAAACGGCCGATTGTACTTTTATAAAACGGATTGAAGAGAGTTGTACGGCATTCCCTAAAGAATCTACGGCATTCGAAATATCAAACTCATTCGATTTTCTCATTGAATTGTAATCAGTTCCTTTATTATTTTCGGCATATCCCCATTCGAACAAACCTTCAGGCACCACCCAATGTGGTGTTTCATTGCTGGAATCGTTAATATAAGCATCAGGCAATCGTGTTCCGGTAAATGTTATGCTATTGCTTGCAGTAAACGTCCACCACCAAGCGGCTGAATAAATACTACCAAAAGTAGAAATCAGTTCACCTGAATTTCCTTCGTCATCTTTCCATGTGATATTCTCAGTTTCCGATTTCGCTTTAAAATAGGTAACGCTATAGTTTCGCTTCGAATTATTAAACTGACTTCCTTTTAATTCAAACCATTTATCGTTCGGTTTTCCATCTCCATTTTCATCGGCCATAACAAAAACCACCGCAGGTTCGGGAGATGCACCCGGAAAAAGATACACTTCAAAATCATTTCCATCTGCATTTTGCACATCATGATCGAAACCGGCAACCACATAACCACCAAATCCTCCCAAATACAACCAACCACTGTTCTTTGCTGGGTCGCCAATAAAATTCGATATATCAGTCTTTTTAGCAAGCAAGGCATGCTGCCCAGGCGCATACACATATTCGTATACATCCGAAATATAGGCTGACGACTCTACAGGATCGTTTTGTTTACACGAAACAGTGAGTAAAAACAATATAACAATGGAAACAGCGTAATATATTTTTCTCAAACCTAAATCCTTTAAATTCATATTATGATTAAAATTAAAGTGCAAAAATACGCTTATTTCCCGGCCTAATAATGCTAAAAAAGTAAAATAGTTTTATCTCAAATTTCAAAAATTATCTTTTACTTTGCAAATAACGGGTATTTACTAAACATTAAAAGATGCAACAGTAAATCATAGAATCAAAATCACAAATCAGATAAAATGGTCTTACTTCCCCCAGCCGACTACTGCAAAGCAGCAAAATCTCTAATCGATCTGTCAATCAACCATTTGTTTGCACTTTCGATAATTGAGCAAAAAGTGAGTGGTAAAATTTATGCCGACGAAACTGAAAATCCGTCCACATTTCTGTTCGTGCATCCTTACGGCATGTCGTTGTTGACTGGCAATGAAAACAATGACGATTTCAATGCCGAATTCAAAAAATATGCGCTCAATTGCGACAAATCGCGCACAAAAACGGAATGGTTACAAGCATTTCCTGCTTCGTGGAATGAAAAACTGTCGTCGTTTTTCGGCAACTCCCTTGTGCCTGAAAGTGAAAATACGGGTATTAACAAAGCACATAATATTGAGTTGAGTACTCGTGTCAATTTCAAATTTAACGAAGAAAAATACAGAACATTTAAAACGAGTTTCGATTTCAAGCCATACGAAATCGTTCGGACCACCGAACAACTTTTCGAAAATATGAACGGAACCGTAGTACCAAAATATTTCTGGAATAATGCCGAAGACTTTTATAAAAATGCGGTAGGATTTAGCTTGATCTACGACGGAAAACTTGCATCTACTGCTTTTGCTGCTTTTATTATCGGCAGTGAATTGGAACTCGGCATTGAAACTGTGGCGGATTACAGAGGGAAAAACCTTGCTCTTTACACCTGTTCTGCATTAATTGACTATTGCATTGAAAATAACTTAAAACCCGTTTGGGCGTGCCGACTCGAAAACACAAATTCTTACAAAACTGCACAGAAACTTGGTTTCGAAGTGAGTGTACTGTTGCCTTTTTACAAGCTAGTAATATAAAAAGAGCGCAAAAAAACATTAGATGAATATACAAGAAAAAACGCAATTGAAATAAATCAATTGCGTTTTTTTGTAGTGGTACCACCAGGAATCGAACCGGGGACACAAGGATTTTCAGTCCTTTGCTCTACCAACTGAGCTATGGTACCATTTCCGTTTTGCGAGTGCAAAGATACTGCTTTTTTTCGTTCTGCAAAATTATAAACTAAAAAAAATCGATATTAAAAACAGAATAAGATTAAAGTCGATCAACAGAAAAACATTTAATGAGCTGACAATAAACTTTTTTATCCTGACAGGTAACTATAAATATTTTTTTATAAAAAAGGAGTCTATTCTATTTTGGGGTAGAAAATAGTGGCTAAAAATAGTACTACAACCACACCCCAATGTATTTTTGATCAAAAAAGAATCACTTTTGTTTATATCGACTGATTACATATAATACAACTTGATGAGAATATTCTGTTTACGGCAACGAAAAAATGGATTTTTCAATTTATCTTTATTGCCATAAAAAAAAATCAGGAAAACCATGAGAAAACTTAGCGCAGTGCTTTTAGTTATACTTTCGATAAGCTTTTTTGCTGCCGGGGCAGAAAAAGATTCAGTAAACGTATTCGAAGGAAGAGGAATATTTAAAAGCAGAAAAATCTTGGATTTAAGCTACACAAATCTAAAAACCTTGCCAGCACAAGCTTCCAACCCTGAAATTGAAATCTTAATTTTGGACAACAATCAACTTAAAGAATTGCCATCGTGGATTGGAAATTTGACAAATCTCAGAATTTTATCGGTCAGAAATAATAATTTACTGGACCTAAATTCAGCTATCATTTTTTGCGAAAATCTGGAACAATTACACCTTAGCGGCAATAAAAATTTATCGGAAATTCCCAGTTTAAGCCGGAATAAAAAACTTGAAATAATCGACGTAGTGGATACCGGAATAGATCAATTGCCTGTTTGGGCACAAATGATGGACAGTTTATATTATTTCAAATTTTCCGCAAAGAAATAAGAACAATCTAGCTCTTGATGAGTTAAAGTTTTATCTATTTGCACATTCTCATTCATCAAAACGTTGTAACAAAACACCGAAACAAGAAAAAATAAAGATGACAAGCGATAACCTATTAAAACAGATTGAATTTATTAAAGAAATCGACAAGATAAAATTCATTCAGAGACGGACTAAATTATTCAATAGCGACCGGAACGAAAACGATGCGGAACACAGTTGGCACTTAGCAATGATGGCATTGATTCTCAGTGGACATTCCAACACAAAAATTGATTTGTTGAAAGTCA
>JBBIID010000051.1:2588-6492 GCA_037446675.1 Paludibacter sp. | reverse complement strand
TTTAATACACGATATAGTGGAAATAGATGCCGGCGACACTTTTATTTATGACCAAAATAAAAATCACGTGAACACTGAAGAAGAATTAAAGTCGGCAAAACGCATTTTTGGAATATTGCCTCAGGAACAGGCTAATGAGTTGATTGAGCTTTGGCTAGAGTTTGAAACGGGAATGTCCGACGAAGCAAAATTTGCAAAATCGTTGGATCGTCTCGAACCACTTTTGCAAAACACATCGAACAACGGCGGCACATGGAAAGAGTTTGGAGTAAAATATCAGGCGGTATTCGACAAGAAAAAAGCGATAGCAGATGGTTCTGCTACATTGTGGGATTACGCTAAAACCTTAATTGACAACAGTGTTGAGAAAGGTATTTTGGAAAAATAAATTTAAGAATTAAATTAATGCAGAATGACAAACACAAAGATATTTAAAATGCCTTTTGCCAGCGTTTATCCATTTTATATACAAAAAGCGGAGAAAAAAGGGCGAACAAAAGAAGAAGTAGATGTTATTATTGGCTGGTTGACGGGATATGATGCGCGAGCATTGCAAAAGCAAATTGACTCGAAAAATGATTTTGAAACATTTTTCGCCCAGGCTCCACTTATTAATCCGAATGTTTCTAAAATAACAGGAGTAATTTGCGGTTATCGCGTGGAAGAAATAGAAGACGAACTTATGCAAAAAATTCGCTACCTGGATAAATTGGTTGACGAATTGGCAAGAGGAAAAGCCATGGAAAAGATTTTAAGGAAATAAGCAACTTTATAATTCAACCAAACGACAACGGCAGAAGCATTTTTTCGGTGATTTGATTTATCCATTTTGCTCCCGGTATAATTTTGAGCTACATACAAATATTTTGTTAATTTGAAATACATTATTATCTTTACCACTCAATCCATTCTGAATCAAATAATCAAAATATAACTCTTAATTATTTTATTATGAAAAACTATTTTAATTTCAGTTTGAGTGGAAGCAAATTATTCCCTTATTGGGCGGTAATGCTATTTGTAATTGTTTGCTTTGGTGTTTTTGTTGGTGTAAAATCGATAGGACTCCAGCAAAGCGATCCGAAAGAATTTATTGCTTTTATTCCGGCAATATTCTTTTTTTACTTTGCCATTTTTGCCATTTCGTTTTACATCTACAAACTGTCGATCGAGAATATCGTATACAAAGACCAACAAATCGTATTCAAGGGTACATTCGGACAGTTTATAGGCACATTATTACTGGGCATTTTGCTAACCGTTATTACGCTGGGCATTTATACACCTTGGTTTGTAAAAAAAATGTCTCAGTTTTTCGTAAACAATTCATCGTTCGATTCCGAATCATTCGAATTTAAAGGTAAAGGTGGCGAATTATTTCTCATATCTCTCGTCACTTTAATTCTCCCTTACGTTTTTATCGGAATACTTGCTGGTGTATTTACCATTGCCAATCGGTTTAACGAAACACCATTATTGTCCGGTCTGATACAAATAATGACAACTATTATTCTAATTCCATTCTATTATTTTTTGTACAAATGGATGGTCAACATCAAATTTAAAGACTACTCTATCTTTTGGAAAACAGATACATGGAATGCTTGTACAACAATACTAGGACAAGTATTGCTAATCATTATCACTTTCGGTATTTATTCCCCATTGGCATATCTGAAATTGTATAAGTATTTTGCCGAAAAAACGATAGCCACCTCACCCGATAAGATGAAAAAGTTCGGATATGATCTTGAGCCAGGCGATGATTTTCTTTATCTTTGGGGTCAAATTCTGCTCTCGATTATTACTATTGGTATTTATTATCCGTGGGCAACTTGTAATATAATGAAAAGGGTTCTATCCAAATCTTACTCGGAAGATATTGCAGCATCAGAAGCTGATATTTAGGAACATATCTTATTTACTGTCTGTTTCTTAAAAAAAACAGGATATTGAAGTACTGTTATAAAAAGTGATATGAGTTTCTCATATTACTTTTTATAACAGTTTTTTTATCTCTCCCCCTACCCGATCGACTTTTCCCAAACAAATCTAAATTTCATTGCGAGAGTTCCCAATAGTTTGTAAAAAAGAATTTTAATTGTGAAATTCGGCCTCAACCGCTCAAACAAATTCGAAATTGACGTGTTTGAGAAAATAAAACTTTAATGAAAAATAGATTAATAATTATCCTTATGTTCATTGCTATAATGCCTTTTAGCAAAATTATAGCAGAGAACTCGAAAATCGGAGCAAAAGCATCTGCAAATAAAAAAAATGTGATGATAGTTAATTTCGACCAATTAAAAACGATAATCAACAAAAATGATAATAAGTTATATGTTATCAATTTTTGGGCAACATGGTGCAAGCCTTGTGTGGAGGAACTTCCCGGATTTATGGAAGCGAATAAGCAATTCAAGCAACAAAGTAACTTTAAAATGATTTTGGTGAGCATGGATCGAGCTTCGGAACTCGAGACAAAAGTGAAACCTTTTATTACAAAAAACAACATCGAAACAGAAGTTTACCTCCTCGACGACAACAAGCGCATGAACGAATGGATACCTGCGATAGACAAGGATTGGAGTGGTGCTATACCGGCTACAGTTTTCTATCGGAATGGGAAAAAACTGGATTTCAAAGAAAATAAGTTAAGCAAAAACGAATTAATAAAAACAATAAATCAACATCTATAAAAATATGAGAAAAACAGGTTTAATTACAGTAATCATAGTGGCAATGCTCGCAGTTGCTGCACAAATGAAAGGAAATCGTATGGAAAATTCGAACGAACATAAAGGGTATGGCATCGGTGACGTGGCTGCCGACTTTAAATTGAAAAATATCGACGACAAATTAGTTTCATTGTCCGACTACAAGAATGCTAAAGGGTTCATTGTTGTTTTCACCTGCAATCATTGCCCTTACGCAAAAGCTTACGAAGATCGCATTATCGCTCTGAACGGGAAATATGCTACACTGGGTTATCCGGTTGTTGCCATTAACCCCAACGACCCTAAAATTAATGCGGAAGACAGTTTCGACAAAATGAAGGAAAGAGCAAAAAGCAAAGGATTCACATTCCCTTATTTGTTCGACGATGGACAAAAAGTGTTCCCGCAATATGGTGCAACACGCACGCCTCATGTATTTGTGTTGCACAAAGAAGGTGGCAAAAACGTTGTTCGTTACATTGGAGCTATCGACGATAATTATGCCGACCCAACCGATGTAAGTAAAAAATACGTGGAAATGGCCGTAGATGAACTGATTGCAGGAAAACCAGTGAGTGTTTCAAACACAGTAGCTATTGGCTGTAGTATTAAAGCTGCGAAGTAATTATTCGTAAACTAATTGGATTTAGAATCCTATCCAAAAACACAAATGCTCGTAGAATAATTTACGAGCATTTTTTATTCATAAGAAATAAACTTTCATTTTTCAATTAAAGATCAACAGACTGAGTATATGCCTCCCCAAATCGGTTGATAACTTCAATTTTAATATTTTTGGTTTCTGCCGACGGTTGAGCTCTGAACAGATGTAAGGTATGATATCCAGTTCCTTTTCCGTTTTTCATTGTTATAAAATCCTGATCTTCGTCGTCAAACTGCTCCATTTCACCCTTCAAAACACCATCTTCATAGCATTTCACTTTATAAGTACTATCCCAATCCCAAACATTAACAACCAAATAAGCTGTCTGGCTGGCAAATTCGCCCGGTTTATATATTCTGAATTGATAGGAGAAATCTTTTCCTGTCGACTTATAATGCCATTTTACATCTGAACCTTTTACATCCACCACCAAGTAACCATTAGGAGCTCCGCAACGATTGTAATTGCCGGCCCACCAAGCACCGCAAGCAGCCCCAATATTATGTTCGTAAACTCCGCTCAC
>JBBIID010000051.1:0-2531 GCA_037446675.1 Paludibacter sp. | reverse complement strand
GGATGTCCGTTTAAAATACTCAGCAACTCTTTCGTATTTCGTGTATTTCCGCTACCTTCCGACGATTTGTTAGAAGTAGGCGCATGAACATTCAAAAACACGGTTGCACCGGGTTTTACGTACCGAAGATCGTTCTTTAGCCAATTCAAATCTTCGACAGTAAAGTTCTCAGTATATTTTTTTCCAGCAAAATAATCAATGTCCTTTAGCGTAACCACATGAATATCGCCAATATTAAACGAATAATTTACCGGTCCGAAAAATGATTGATAAATTTCTTCTGCATAATTGGTCTGAGGATCGGTTGTGTTGTGCAAATCGTTATAACGAAGGTCGAAATCGTGATTACCTATGGTTGAAAACACCGGAATCTGCAACGAATTCAACGACTCAATGTAAGGTTGGAAAAGATTCATTTTATCAAAAACATTATCACCAAGTGTCATCGCATACACCTCTTTGTTTTTTGCGGATTTAATCGTTTCTATCAAATCGGGCATTGTTTCCTGGTTTAGTCGGGCTAATTCCTTGTCGTTTCTCACCTGAGGATCCGAAATAGCAATATAAGTGAATTCATCAGACTGAACAGTTCGGTTGATCAATTTAAAATCTCTACGATTTACATCTTGTTTATTAGATAATTTCTCGTAAAAGTTATTTACCACTTTCTTTTCGAATTGAAAACGTGATGGCACCGAAATACTTACATATTTGCATCGTTTTAAGTCAGATGGAAGATAATAAAAACCACTATGATCGGTTATTGTAAAATTGAAACCATCGTTTACAACAACTCCTTCGACGGCCTTATTTTTATCATCCACGATGATTCCCTTTACAGTCATGCCTTTTTTATCTGGCACTTTCGTTGCAGAAACGACTACATCAGAATCATCCAAAGCGTTCACTGCCTGACAGTTCAGAAGAGAAAACTCCAACAAAACTGCCAACACTAAAAAAATATATCTTTTCGATTTCATAACTAATTATTTTTATTTAATTAATAAACTAACAATCAACTTATTGATTGGTTTAATGATAGTTGATTTGAATACATTTAAATACTTCCACAATTTGCTCCGGAGTTTTAGCGGCTTTAATGTCGGCTTCGATATTCCGGGTATCTTCTTCGTAACAAAGCAAATTAGCGCAATCGAGTACATGCCCGAACATAATTGTCAATTCATTCTGCGAATAATTTCCATTCCTTGCCATTTTTTTGCAATAGGAATTCACTTTATTTACAGCATTAAAAATCATGGGTTTCACAATTTCGATACTCGAATTTGAAAAACCTACCGATTGCTCATAAACCCGCCTGTAATTTTGCATAAACAAATTCCATTTACCTGAAATCTCTTCGCCAAGAAAATGTTCTTCCGAAAAAGTTACAGCCAATTTCTTCGAGTTGCCATACGATTCCAAAATATATTTAATCGCATTCGTTTGGCTCACCGCTTCAGTACCGGTTTTCACATCGTTTCCTGTGGCTGTTTCAACTGCTCGCATAGCCAAAACTTCATTTTGCTGAGCAAAAACAGGCAAAACAAACGAAACACAAACTAAAAAGAACAGAATTTTTTTCATATCCTGATTTATTTATAAGAAAACAGACAAGTAGTTGCCCAGCTTGAATGGCAACTACTCGCTATAAACATTTATTTTATTGCTTTTGCCAAATGAGGCGGATATTAAAATCATCTCCTCCCATATTTGACTTAGCTTGCTGATAGTTTTTCAGATTAGTCCGTTGCAATGCCGCCGGGTATTTGAATCGTTTAGGCATGTATCGGCCATCAGGCACTCCTACTCCACGCGGAACATTCGGAAAACCTGTTCGATTATACTCGTACCAAGCCTGACAGTCGCAAAAGAATAATGCATAATACTTTTGAGTCATGAGTTGTTCTAATGTTCCGTTGTAAGCCACAGCCGGATTATCAAAATAACCAGCCTGTACGGTTGCTCCCCATTGTTCAATAGAAGCTTTCACTCCACGTTTGTAGTGATCTTCAGCATCCGTTGCCGTTCCGAACTTTTGAGCAAATTCAGCTTTAATCAATTCGAGTTCGGCATACGACATTAAGGCCAGTTTCATTGGAGCAATAGCCAATGCTTGCTTCGGTTGCGAAGCGCTGATTGAAGGAACAACAGCATATCCACTCGGCAAACCAATATACGATTTAACACCATTGTTTGTTGCCTGAGTCGCAAATATTGGCAAACGAGGATCGTTCCAGTTATTCAGATTGTTAATAAAAAATTCCGAGTAATAAGTGTACGAAGTCAAATCCTGCGGACGAGTCATTGGTGCTTCTTGCGGATAAACACCGCTAATTGCCAGCAATGCTCCATCTTCGTTAGCTCCGAAAACCGGATATGTAGTCGGATCATCAAGCATTTGTTGTAACTTATTTTTCGCATCCAAACCCTGAACATTCAAAACACGCAACAACGCACGCATTTTTAACGAGTTACAGAATTTTTTCCATTTAACGATACCAGTCGAAACTCCGGATGTTAGCGTAGCA
>JBBIID010000050.1:4482-12102 GCA_037446675.1 Paludibacter sp. | reverse complement strand
CGGGGTATAGACTTACTCCTCGAAGAAGGACTGAACATAAAAGTGTTGTTGCTGCCCGATGGCGACGACCCCGATTCTTTTGCACGAAAAACGAATGCCTCCGATTTTATTGAATATGTGGAGCGGAATGCTTCCGACTTTATTCGCTTCAAAACGAATTTGTTGTTGACCGATGCCGGAAACGATCCAGTGAAACGTGCCGGACTGGTGTTGGATATTGTTCGAAGTATTGCGATTATTCCAAACTCGGCAATTCGTGGCGAATATGTGAAAGAATGCAGTACTTTGCTGAACGTGGATGAGCAAATGCTCTATTACGAAATCAACAAGTTAAAAAGCTCTGAAAAAGAGAAAAACAACACACGTCGACCCAATGAAGCTCCTGATTCGCAACCTCCGCCAGAGTTTTTCTTGCCCGAGGATACCGTTGCGACATCAAAATATGATGAGCAGGAAAGGAATATATTGCAGGTTATGCTGAAGCATGGTGAAACTGTTTTTTATTATGCCGACGAAGAAAAAAAGCAGCCTGTAACTGTTGGCGAATATGTTTTGGAAGAATTGGACAGAGACAATTTGATTTTCGACAACGAAGTACATGCGCTAATGCTTCAGGATTACAAAAGTCATTGTAAGGAAGAGGGTTTTGTGCCTGAAAAATATTTTCTGTATCATCCCAATGCGACTATCAGCATGCTGACTGCCGATCTTATTTCGGAAAAATATACATTGAGCAAGATTCACTCGAAAATAAAAAGAGTGGAAACCGATGCCGAACGATTAATAGAATTAGTGCCGAGGGTTGTGTATGAGTTCAAAAACTGTCTGATTCTGGATATGATAAAACAGAAACTGCTGGAACTCAAAACCGCCAACGATGCAAAAAATAACGCATTAGTAGATGAAATCATGCAGGAGATGAGTCAGTTGGAAGTGGTAAAAAAACAACTTTCAAAAACGCTTGGAGAAAGGATAATTATCAAACTCTAGGGAAACTAAAACAATCGCCGATGACTTACGAAGAATTAAAGCAACATTCAGAATTTTCGGAAATAGCTATTTTGGAACACAAGGAGTTGAAGAAGATGTTGACTGATGAAATCTCGAATAATGCAGGTTGGGCGCGGGTGGCAAATATGTACCAGATTGCCGGAATTCTTGCTTTCGTTTTGGGAGGTTTCAAAGCGTTTATGCCTTTTTTTATTCATCGCGAAACTGCTTTTCTCATCTGGCTGGGATATGGACTGCTTTTTACTTTTTCGCTTTTAATTGTGCTTCACGAGTTGATTCATGCTGCTGCATACCGTTGGATGGGAGCAAAGAACCTTTCTTTCGGCATGAACCTGAAAAAATTTATGTTTTGGGTTTTGGCCGACAAACAGGTTCTGAATTACGATCAGTTTAAAAAAGTGGCGCTGGCACCTGCAATTGTTGTAACTGTGCTTTCCATCTTAGGAATGGCTATTTTTTATACTCAACCCTATTTTTATTTCTTTGTTCCTGTTTTTGCATTTCACAGCTTGTTTTGCGGTGGCGATTTCGGCTTGCTTTGCTTTTTTCAAAACAGACCAGATCAGGAAATCGTCACTTTTGATGTAAAGGAGGAGGAGAAAACGTATTTCTACGCACGAAAAAAATAAAACTAAAAAGAATGATACTTTTCGATCAGATAATATTCGGCCCTATTAAGAGTCGTCGCTTAGGCTTGTCGCTTGGCGTGAATCTTTTGCCTATTGATGCAAAAATATGCTCATTTAATTGTATTTACTGCGAATGCGGATTCAATACCAACATGCAGGAATCGCCAATTCCTACGCGTAAGCAAGTAAAGGAGACGCTGGAAGCAAAACTCAATGAAATGGTTGGCGAGAACCAAATTCCAGATGTGATTACCTTTGCCGGAAATGGAGAGCCTACTTTGCATCCCGAATTTGATAAAATTATTGATGACACTATTGAATTGCGAAACCGGATTTGCCCAACGGCAAAAGTCAGTGTGTTGTCGAACTCTACAAAAATACATAAACCACATATTTTTAGTGCGCTGAATAAAGTCGACAACAATATCCTGAAGTTCGACTCTGCAATTGATAGAACGATGAAACTGATAGATTGTCCGGTTGGCACGCACGTAAATGTGGATTGGTTGATTGACAATCTGAAAAAATTTGACGGACGATTGATTATTCAAACTATGTTTTTGCGAGGAGAATATAAAGGCGAAAAATTTGACAATACAACTGTTGAGGAAGTGGAAGCCTGGTTGAACGCTTTAGCGGAAATTCGCCCTAAACAAGTTATGATTTACAGTCTCGATCGCGAAGCTCCGACCAGCACCCTTCAAAAAGTCACAGTTGACGAATTGAATATGATTGCTGAAAAAGCAAGATCGAGAAGTTTTGAAGTGTCGGTGGCAGGATAATCTGATGTGGCGATATGGTGATGTGATGATGAGTTGATTATAAGATGATTAAAACAACATACGTTTACTCCATATAAAATATTCTTACATTATCGCATCACCGAATCACCACATCATCACATCACCACATTAACTCATCAGTATGAAAATTTTAGTTTGTCCATTGAACTGGGGATTGGGGCATGCTACTCGTTGCGTTCCCATTATCCGTCAACTCCTGTCCGATGGTCATGAAGTGGTTCTTGTGTCCGATGGTTATCCTCTCGCATTTCTAATGCAGGAATTTCCAACACTCCGAACAATTGAATATCAGTCTTATCCAATTTCTTATTCCTCCGGAAAATCACAAATAGGAGCAATGCTTCGCAGCTTTCCCGGCATTGTTTCTCATATTCTTAAGGAACATTTTTGGTTGAAGAAGTTATTTAAGGATCAAAATTTTAATCAGGTGATTTCGGATAATCGATTTGGGATGTGGAATAAACGAGTTCATTCAGTTTATATTACGCATCAGGTGATGGTGAAAATGCCACGCGGATTAAAATTTTTAGAGCCGTTTGTTTATGCCTTTCATAAGTTTATAATAGAAAAATACAAAGAATGCTGGATTCCTGATGTTGAAGGCAGTAAAGGTTTGTCGGGTGATTTATCGCATAAATACAAATTGCCTCGCAATGCGAAATATATTGGCACTTTGTCCCGTTTTTTAACGATAAAAAACATAGATGCCGATGCTACATACGATGTGGTAGGAATTGTTTCGGGACCGGAACCTCAACGAACTATTTTTGAACAGCAATTAATTGAGAAATATGGCTCTAAATCGTTCAAAACACTTATTATTGCCGGGCAGCCTGAGAAGACAGAGAAAGAGCGTGTTTTTGGAAATGTTCGTGTGTTTTCGCATTTATCCGACCATAAACTGGCGGCTTACATAAAAGGGAGCAGAAAAGTAATTTGCCGATCGGGATATTCCACGTTAATGGATTTACATACATTAAATTGTTTGGAGAAAGCAAAATTTGTTCCCACACCGGGACAAACAGAGCAAGAGTATTTAGCCGGAATTCATTCGTTATAAATAAGAAAACCGCCGGAGAGCAGACTTTCTCCGACGGTTATTGCAGATTAAACAAACATCAAATTTATAAAGGTTAATTATCTCCTGTTAGAGTTGTTGTTCGAAGAGCGACCTCCTCTTTCCGACTTATTTTCTTTGTTGTCGGCCGACCGTCTTTCTGCCGGTTTCGATTCTTTGACTTTTGATGACGGAGCCGGACTTTCACGCTTAACAGTTGGTGCAGGTCTGCTTACCGCAGGTGCCGATTCTTTTCTTTCAATGCTTCTGGAGCCAGCAGGTTTATAATCCCGATTGTTGCTTGGGCTTTTCCAAGAGTCATTGTTTCGGGTTGGTGTATTATTTTCTTTCGATCTGTTAGGTTCAACTTTTACGTTATTGTTGTGATCTCTGTTCGAAGGATTTCGTTGAATTGTACCTCCACCGTTCCAAGTTGGGCTCGAATTTTTTGAATCGCGTTCGTAGCGGCTTCCTTTGTTCCTGTCGTAATTGTTTTCCGAGCGTCTGATTGATTCTGTGTTACGGGTTCTTTCGAAATCGTTTTTGTTATACACATGTTCATTTCTTTTTTTGAACGAATTATCGGGATGCACTCTGTAGTAATCGTTTCGACCAATCGAGTTATGTAATTTTATCGAATAATCGTTTCGTCGGTGAGTAGAATATCTATAGTCGTATCTAGTATTGATGTGTACGTGGATATTAGATAGATAAATGTTTACTTCGAATGGGCGACGTTGTCTGTAATATCTTGGATAATAACCCCAATAGTAAGGAGAATACCATCTGTGATAGTTGAGACTCCAGAAAAATGAGAATATAGACGGTGTATGATAGTAAACTGGTTCGATTATATAGTTTTCGCCATACATGTACGGATCGCCTATAACCTGTACAACGGTTCTGTTGTATCTGTTTTTTTCAACTACAATTGTTGCAACATCCTGAAATACATCTCTGTCGAGAACGGCTTGGATAACTACAACATGAACATTGTTTTCCGAAGTTTCAATAACACGAAGATAATCAACTTCGCCATCGTTGTTTAAATCGAGGTTGGAGATTTGACTGTCGTAGTCGTTCAGTTTCATTTCAAATTCTTCAAGATTGCGTGAGTCTCCAAAAATTGATGCCACAGCTTTTAGGTCGAGATTGTCACTGATGTCATAACTTTGTGCCTCAACGGTAATTCTTTTTTGTGCCGATAGTTGAGTGGCGGCTAACATTAGTACCACTAACAGGCTTGCTACTTTTGTTTTCATAATCTTATTTTTTTAAGCTGTGAGTAATTGTAGTTCTATTCTTTTTTTTTCGATTTTTTCTTGTGTAATTTGTTCTTTTCAATATCTGTGCCAAAAATTATTTTTATCACTGTTTTTTTATTTGTATTAAATTGCAGCTCGTGTAATGGGTTGTTCTATAATAGATTATTTGAAATTGTCTGTATGAACAACTAAAACTGTTTATACAGTTATACGCAAAAGAGTCACTTTTATTATTAAAGAGAAATCTTCGAAATTTGTTCTGATTTTTTTATCTTTGCAAAACACGATAACAAAACAGACAATGACAACTCTCGATTTTTTAATTATTATTCCCGTGGCTGTCGGATTTGTCTTCGGACTTTTTAAAGGGCTGATTAAAGAATTGACCTCGCTGGTCGCGATATTTTTAGGAATTTATGGTGCAAAGCTTTTTTCGCCGATTGTTTCCCCTATACTGATAAAGTCTCTCAATGTTTCGGATAAAATTGCAACTCCAATTGCTTATTTAATTGTATTTGTTGTGATAGCTGTCGTTCTGCTCATTTTAGCCAACTTTCTCGATAAGATATTTAATTCGCTTGCGTTGGGAGGTGTGAACAAACTTTTAGGCGGCATTTTTGGCGGATTGAAATATGCGTTGATTGTAAGTGTGTTGTTGAATGTGTTTAATGCACTGGATAGCCGATTTGGCTTTGTAAGTTCAGAAGTAAAGGAAGAATCTTTCGCATTTCGGCCCATGCTGAAATTTGGGCCTGTGCTATGGGAAGAATCGAAACAAATACGAGACCGGAGCTTTGATTCGGAAAGTCAGAATGAAGAGGAAACAGAAATTAACTGATGCAGATGTTCTTCTTTTTCAAGAAGAAAAAGGATTAAAAGCCTACTTTTCGGGATTAGAATTTGAATGTGGCTGCGACGAGGCCGGAAGAGGTTGTTTGGCAGGACCGGTAGTTGCTGCGGCTGTTATCTTGCCTCCCGATTTTCATTGTCCACAGCTGAACGATTCGAAACAACTTTCGGAAAAAGAGCGTGATCTACTTCGCCCCATTATCGAAAAGGAAGCGTTGGCTTGGGCTGTTGCCGAAGTGTCGAACGAAGAAATTGATGAGATTAATATCCTTAATGCCTCTATTTTGGCTATGCACAGAGCTATTGATAAGCTTTCCATTCGTCCCTGTTTCATAATTGTGGATGGAAACAAATTCAAGCCATACAGCGACATTCACCATCAAACTATTGTAAAAGGAGATAGCAAATATCTGTCTATTGCCGCGGCTTCGGTTTTGGCAAAAACTCATCGGGATGAGATGATGACAACGCTTCATAACGAATTTCCCGATTATGATTGGAATAGTAACAAGGCTTATCCTACTGCCAAACATCGTACTGCCATTCGCACACACGGAACAACACCTTATCACAGAATGACCTACGATTTGTTGGGCGATAAGAAAAAGGAAAAGAATAAACCGAAAAAGAAATAATCTTGCAAGCTTGATGATCTTTCAAACTCAGAAAGGATATCCAATAGCAAAGTGCAGCGCAAAATCCCGATTTATTTTAGGGTTTATGCGCCACTGATCCTGACGGGAAAGCACCGGATCGAACAGCCTGATTCCCAAATCGACGCGCGCAATAAAGAACGAAAAATCCAAACGAACTCCCAACCCGTAAGCAATCGCAATTTGCTTCATGAAGGAGTCCAGTTGAAAAGTACCTCCTTTTTGAGTATCATAATCCTTTATTGTCCAAACATTTCCGGCATCTAAAAAGAGAGCTCCTTCCATTAACCAAAACATTTTTGCCCGATATTCCATGTTCATGTCCAGCTTAATATCGCCCACTTGATTGTAGTCTCTTGATTTGTAATTGGTCGAAGTGGTATTTCGGTAAACGCCGGGTCCGAGCGTGCTTTCGCTCCAGCCTCTCACGCTATTGGCTCCGCCACTGTAGAATCTTTTTTCGTAAGGAATGGAACTGGCATTGCCATAAGGAACTCCAAGCCCAACGCCTAAATGATATACAAAACGATTTTCGGCATTATAAATCTGATGATGCGTGATATTATATTCTCCTTTACGTATTGAGAATAGCGAATATTAAACAGGCGGTAAGAACCATCGGCACTCGGCTCGCTTCCCAATATACGGTTTAATCCGTAAAGTAAATTTCCAGCCGTTTCGAGGCTGTAGCGCATGGTGGAGAAATTTTGTAGCGGTCTGTTTGCATTGAAGTTGGTGAACGAACCGGCATATCCCATTCGCATAATAAAGTGATCGGTGTAGTTGTACGGATTGAACCTCGGAGGATTTACATTTAAATAAGTGTTTCTGAATTCGGAAGTTATAAGAGGGAAATAGACATAGTTCAAATCGAATAATTGGAACGTATGCTGGAACAGACGACGATTCCACGAATATTTGACACCGCCGCTCAAACTTATTGTTGAAAATTCCTCGGGTCTGAACTGATACGAAAAGGCCGACGTAAATTCGGTATTGGCGTGTATGTTTCGTTTGAAGTCGTAACTGCCAACCGGAAGCATAAATCTTGGAAATTTCAGTCCGGCTTGCACGCCATATTCCTGCGCCCATATCCCTTTTTGCCATTCGGCGGCCGCTCTCAACTGGAAGTTGAATGTTTCGGCTCCTTTAAAGACATTTCTGTCGACATAATTCACATTAGCTGCTCCTCCCCAATAACCTCCGGTATAAGTTCCTTCCAATTCGGTAGAAACGGAAATTGCTTTCGACGGAATAATGTAGATATTACAATCAAGCAGCGTATCCATCACTTCTTTAAAGTTGATGTTTATGTATTTGATCGGACCAAGCGAATTGAGTGCCGAGTAAGTT
>JBBIID010000050.1:0-4469 GCA_037446675.1 Paludibacter sp. | reverse complement strand
CTTTAGGGTTGATGTACGTGTTCTGAACCAACGCATCCAGCTTTAAGGTTTGCCCATTGGTGCTTATCAGCGAAAAATCTCTGAACTGAGTGGTGTCTGCTTTCTGGTTTTGACCATCATTGTTGGCAATGGCATCGTTGTTGGTATAGAAAGTTACTTTTCGGATTGTATATTTTTTGAAAATAATTTTTGATACCGAATCGCTGTTGTTTAACAAATAATCCTGAAACTGAAGTTTTAAGTCTATTTTTTCAGTTGCAACGGTGCTGTCGGCCGTATAAATAAGAAAGTCTTTGCTGAAATTATAATATCCTACTTGACGTAATCTGGAAGCCACCCTGTCGCGCTCCGCATTCAACACATCGGCATTGAAGAGCATATTTTGCCGTACAAGTGAACGCGAAGTGTCCGACGCAACCTGAGTCAGAATCTTATTGTCGATATCGACCGAATAATTACGAACGCGGTAAGGGCGGTTTGGACTAACGATATACTCAACATTGGCCTTCTTGCCTTTGGTAGCAACTTTACTTTCCACATCGGCATTCATGTATCCTTTATTGTTCAACAGTAGCTTAAGTTGCTGTACGCTGATTGATGTGAGTGCCGAATTATATATTACAGGAGGATCGCCGATTTGTTTCAGCTTTTTGTTTATCCATTTTGTGGAATCTTTGCCTGCCCAGTTGTAAAGACCGAGTTGCATTCTGAACATCCCCAAAACGGCTGCATTGGGAGTTTGGCGTATATATTCACGTAATTCGTTTTTATCTAAATCTTTTGACTCGGTTTTTATGGTTACTTTGTTTAACAAGTATTCGCCATCGGGCACAAATTTGGTCGTGTTGCACGAAAACAACAGCAAAACAAATATGTAAAATGAGCATTTAAAAATCTTTTTCATTTTCTTAACCAGGCTCTGAATTAAAAAATAATTTGCAAATATAGCTTTTTATCGTTTTCTTTGTTAGCTTTGTATCAACAAATTTTAAACCTTTCTCAACTACAATTCAATCGGGATGTGCCTTGTAAGACTCAAAAGCTCAATCTTATAGGTCGCTGGAATAAAGATTGAATTCTGTGTTTTTGAACATTACATGTTATCCAAAAGTAAAATAAAACTCATTACCAGTCTTTCCCAGAAAAAGTTTCGCGACGAAACTGGACTTTTTATCGCCGAAGGAACAAAACTTGTTAGCGATTTGTCGTCGGCATTCTCTTGTGCTATTTTAGTAGCAACCAGCGAATGGCTCAACAGCAATACAACAATAAAAGCGTCCGAATTGATAGAAGTCAGCGAAGCAGAACTTCATAAAATATCGAACCAAAAAACGCAACAAGGAGTTCTCGCCGTGTTCGAAAAATCCAAATATTCATGGACATTGGATGATGTTAGTCAAAAACTGAATCTTGCTTTGGACGATGTGCAGGATCCTGGAAACTTGGGAACCATCATTCGCATAGCCGATTGGTTTGGTATTTCGAATATTTTTTGCTCCGAACATTCGGCCGATGTGTTCAATACAAAAACCGTGCAAGCGACTATGGGAGCTTTGGCCAGAGTGAAAGTGCATCAGGTAAATTTAAAAGAATTTCTCCGATCCGTTCATCGGGAAGTCCTTGTTTACGGTACTTTTATGGATGGTGAAAATATTTATAATAAATCGCTAACCACAACTGGAATAATAGTGATGGGAAATGAAGGTAATGGAATTTCACCCGAAATTGAGGCCCTGGTTTCCGAACGACTGCTTATCCCGAACTATCCTGCAGGGCAACTTACCTCCGAATCGTTGAATGTGGGTGTGGCCACTGCCTTGGTTTGTGGAGAGTTTAGACGTAGGGGGAATGAGTGATCAGTGAACAGTTATCAGTGTTGAGGGAAACGCACCCATTGAAAGATTAAAGGTTTTTCATTTCAAATCTCAAAGTACACAACGGACTTTTTGAACGTGTTGTTAATTTATTCGGATAGAAACACTACTTTTGTGAAAAACAGTGCCGGAAAATGAAACAAATAATTCACCTCTGTCTGTTCGTTGTTACTTTAATTTCCTTTTCAGCTTGCCGACAAAATAGTGCCTATACCCAACGATTAGCTCAAATGGACTCTTTGTTAACTACACAACCCAAACTTGTATCAGACAGTTTGAAGTTAATTAACCCCGATAATTTAAATAACTATAATCATGCTTATTACAACTTGCTTGATATTATAGCAAAAGATAAAACTTATTTTAATTTTTCTTCCGACAGTCTTATCAACTCAACCGTTGATGCCCTTTCAGCTTATCGTTTCAGGACTCCCCGTAATTATGCACGTTCCTTAATGTATCAGGGCATTGTTCGCTATCGAATGAGTATTACCGACAGCACCGCGTATCTGCCACTGAAAGAAGCTGTCGACATTTTTACAACCATTACTACTCCACTCGATCTAAGAAATCAATGCTTGTGTTTATACTACCTTGGTGAAATACACGAAAAAAATAATAACATGCAACAAGCTCAAACTTGCTATGAGCAAGCCAAACGGATTGCACTTCAAATTGTAGATGAAAATTATATCTATTGCTGTTATCGTAATTTATTTTGGTGCACTATGACAAAAAAAGACTACCTATTAGCCAAATGCTATTTGGATACTTTGTCGCAATATCAGAATACGGAGGAAGATTATATGATCGATTTAAAAAATATACAATCATCCTATTTCCAGCATACAGGACAACATGAAAAGGTCGTGGTACTTGAGAAACAAATACTAAAGATCAAAAATAAACCCAAATACCAAAACACATTGATTACTAATTTCTATATTTTATCCAAATCATTTAATGAAATCCAACAATCTGACAGTGCATTGAAATACGCTAAATGTGCAATAGAAGAAATTCAGGATTCGACTTATCGCTTAAACTATTTCTATTTTCTCAATATGGGCAAGATTGCCGAAAAAATGAATAACTGGAAACTCAGTTCAACGGCATTTAAGAAATCTTTTGAACTTTTGGATAGAAATATCGATAAGAATTTAGATACAAAAATTTTGGAAATCGAGAAAAAATACGACCTCACCCAAGCCGAAAACAACACTTTACGATTCCGAAGCCATGCCATTATTCTTACGGCTATTACGCTATTTCTGTTTCTGATTGTCGTATTATTGCTATTATATAACGTAAAACAAAAGCAGGTTAAAACCTTAGTAGAAGAACGTAACAAGGCATTAGAAAATGAAAAAACGTTGCTCTACGAAAAACAGCAGTTTCTCATTAACGAATATAACTGCAAAGAACAGGAATTGATCAAAAAACAAATGATAGTCTCATTTTTCAGTCAGGTTTCGAAACAAAACCTGGACATTAAGAATTTCCTGTTTAATTTAAAAGCGAATAAATACATTTCTGATAATCAAAACCTGTACGATAAAATATCAGAAGAATATGAGAACTATAACCGAAAAGCTAATATTGGCGAAACAGCTATCTTTACTGATGATATAGTAATGAAACTTACGGGTATGAAGAATGAAGATATTGCCAAATTAAACAAGAGTGACAAAATTATATTGTTGCTATTGGCTTTGGATGCCGAAAATAAGGAAATGGCAGTATTGTTGAATACCAGTGCCGAAAGCCTCCGTAGCCGAAAGCTCAAACTGAAAAAGAAAATAGAACAATTAAATATTTCCGATATGAGTATTTCAATTTGAGAAGAAAGGTTAGTTTGGAATGGGATTGTTTTAGAATTTCAAGCAACAATAACTTTGAATATCGCTTTTGATAAGTAATATAAACCGTGAACTTTTCGATGTGTATTCTTTTGTTTTTTAGCTGTTTGTTTTGATATTTTGCGTAAACTTTTTTGTGGGTCTCCGGTATTGCTTACACGAGATTCTTTTTTATAATACTTTTGAGTATTGTTAAAGATAAAAGAAACAAAACACCAAAAATCTATCAAATGAAAAAAACACTCAGAGCGTGGATACGCAAAAATCAGTTGACCGAAGATCCTAACGATTATATGGCTTCGGTGTCGGTAAGTGGAAGCGTTGGCATTACTGCCATTGTGGACGAACTCGAAAAGGAAGGAATGGAAATGAAGCGTGAGACGGTAATTGACATTATCAGCAGGTTTAACCGCAAGGCTGCCGATTTGGTACTTTCGGGCTACAATGTAAATACCGGTTTGGTATATATGCGCCCGGTGGTGAAAGGTGTATTTTACGACAAAACATGGAATCCCGAAACCAATCCTGTTTACATTGCCATTAATCAGGGGCTCGATCTTCGAAATGCTGTAGCCGAAACAGTGGTTGAGATTTTGGGCGAACAATCCGATCCACTCGAAATACTAAGTATTACCGACAAAACTACCGGCAAAACCGATGGCACGCTTACTCCGGGACGCAATGCCGAACTGAAAGGCTCTTACCTTAAAATTGCCGGCGAAAATCCCGACTGTGG
>JBBIID010000049.1:11161-12243 GCA_037446675.1 Paludibacter sp. | reverse complement strand
ATATTCTGAAATAAACCACCTGATTCAGCAAAAACGGGGAAGTATTGAAGTAATATGTGGCTCCATGTTTTCGGGCAAAACGGAAGAACTAATCCGCCGAATGAAACGGGCACAGTTTGCCAAACAACGGGTTGAAATATTTAAACCAAAAATCGACACGCGCTACTCCGAGGACGAAGTGGTGTCGCACGACCGGACAGCGATACGCTCAACTCCCGTTGAATCGTCGGGAAGTATTTTACTAATGGCAGGCGAAGTAGACGTTGTGGGAATTGACGAAGCTCAATTTTTTGATGAAGGATTGGTAGATGTTTGCAATCAATTGGCCGATCAGGGCATTCGTGTAATTATTGCCGGGCTGGACATGGATTTCAAAGGCATTCCTTTCGGCCCAATGCCGGCCTTGTGCGCAATTGCCGAAGATGTTTACAAAGTTCATGCAATTTGTGTTCGCTGTGGTGCATTGGCTTACGTTTCGCATCGTTTGGTGGAAAGCGACAAACGCGTATTGCTTGGCGAAATGGCCGAATACGAACCAATATGCCGCGATTGCTACAATAAAACGAAAAAAGCAGTTTGACAAAAACATACGACGGATTTATATGTTTTTTTTATAATACTTTTCTATAAAAACAGTTCAATTCACGGTTTAATTCAACTAACCAACTAAAAACGATGAATGCAAAGCCTTATACTTTCGATCGGGTGGTACGCATCCTTATTGGTTTAGCCGTAATTATCGGCTTGTTTTTATTGGTAAAAAGCCTTTCGGCAGTGTTGCTGCCTTTTCTCATCGCGTGGTTAATGGCTTATTTGCTCAACCCAATTGTTCTTTTTTTTCAGAAAACTCTAAAATTCAAAAACAGGATTTTATCCATCTTCACCACATTATTACTATTCACCATTTTAATTGGTGGCGTTCTGTGGCTTTTAATTCCGCTGGTGAGCAATGAAGTTCAAAAGCTATCCGAATTAATCGGTTTATACTCTCAGGATATTAATCTTGGAGGCTTTTTACCATTGTCGTGGCAAAAGGAAATTCAGGATCTTATTTGGAATACCGATATTCAATCTATTTTGAA
>JBBIID010000049.1:0-11151 GCA_037446675.1 Paludibacter sp. | reverse complement strand
CTAATGGAAGCTTTTAAAACTTTAGCTCCTCAGCTTTGGAATTTCATAAACAATTCGTTGAATTTTGTTTTCGGGCTCACAGTTATTCTCATCATTTTCCTGTATCTCATTTTTATTTTACTGGATTACGAAAAAATATCAAGCGGCTGGATCAATCTTATACCGCCTAAATACAGACAATTAATTTCTGAAATACTCACCGATTTGGAAGTGGGCATGAACCGATATTTCAGAGGACAATCTTTAGTAGCCATCATTGTTGGTGTTTTATTTTCAATAGGTTTCAGCTTTATTCAGCTTCCATTGGCTGTAGTTTTAGGGCTGTTTATCGGATTACTAAATATGGTCCCTTATTTACAAATTGTTGGAGTAATTCCTGCTTTAGCATTGGCTTTACTTCGTTCAGCCGAGTCAGGAATCGGACTAGGAACCGTATTGCTCGAAATTGCCATCGTATTCGTCATTGTTCAGCTTATTCAGGATTTGTTTCTTACACCCAGAATTATGGGAAAAGTTACCGGATTGAATCCGGCGGTAATTTTACTTTCTCTATCCGTTTGGGGTTCGCTATTGGGAATTGTAGGACTAATTATTGCCCTACCGCTTACCACCTTAGTCATTTCGTACTATAAACGATTCGTTATAAACGCTACTGATGAAACGCTGGCTTCGATCACCGAACCGGATTCAGATAGCAAAAAAGATTAGTTCCAACCTTTTCGAAACCCATTTAGGATGCGCTTCGCATCGCGATTCTAATGAAATTCAAATATAAAATTCCGTTTCCAAACAGAAATACGGAAAAAAAACTATATTTGCAATCATTAGTATGCCGAAAGAGTTATTTTAATCGCCGATAATTCGTTCAAAGTTGTAATCAAACCAAATATTTTCTTATTTTTGTAATCTAAAATTCAGAAATAAAAGTATGACTACACCTGCTATATTTCACAAACTATATATTTTCTACAGGGATGGCTTTAAAAACATGACAATAGGAAAAACGCTTTGGATTATTGTTCTTGTAAAACTGTTCATTATGTTTTTCGTATTACGAATATTCTTCTTCCCCAATTTTCTGAAATCAAATTTCAACGACGATAAAAGTCGTTCGAACCATGTGGGACAGGAACTAATTGACAAAGCACTTTAGATAGATATACTACACAATTAACACTCATAAATTATGGAATTATTGGATGCTACATTAGTGAATTGGTCGAGGGCGCAATTTGCCATGACCGCCATGTATCACTGGTTATTTGTCCCTTTAACCTTAGGTCTAGGCGTTATCATGTCGATAATGGAAACGCTTTACGTACGCACAGGTGACGAAGCATGGAAAAAAGCGACCAAATTTTGGATGACGCTTTTTGGTGTAAACTTTGCTATTGGTGTGGCAACCGGAATTATTCTAGAGTTTGAATTTGGAACCAACTGGTCGAACTACAGTTGGTTTGTGGGCGATATTTTTGGAGCGCCACTGGCCATCGAAGGAATTATGGCTTTCTTTATGGAAGCAACCTTTATTTTCGGTTGGAACAAAGTTGGCAAAAAATTTCACTTGACTTCGACCTGGCTGACTGTAACGGGAGCAACGCTTTCCGCTTTATGGATTTTGGTGGCCAACGCGTGGATGCAATATCCTGCGGGCATGACGTTCAACCCGGACACCGTAAGAAATGAGATGACCGACTTCTGGAGCATATTATTATCTCCGGTTGCTATTAATAAATTTTTTCACACTGTGCTTTCCGGTTGGGTAATGGGAGCATTGTTTGTTGTCGGCGTAAGCGCCTGGTTCCTTTTAAAGAAACGGGAAGTTGATTTTGCTTTAAAAAGCATAATGGTAGGTGCTATTTTCGGATTAGCATCTTCACTTTTGATAGCTTACACCGGAGATGGTTCTGCTTATCATGTTACCCAAAAACAACCTATGAAACTGGCAGCAATGGAAGGCCTTTACGAAGGTAAAACCGGAGCCGGCTTAGTTGCTTTTGGTATTTTAAATCCGAACAAAGAATCGTATAACGACACCGTGAATCCTTATTTATTTAAAATTGAAATTCCTAAAATGCTTTCGATGCTGGGCTACAGAGATGCTGAAGCTTACGTGCCCGGAATAAGAAATATCATTGAAGGTGGGTACGAAACTAAAAATGGAACTGCGCTTTCGTTTGAAGAAAAACAATCGCGTGGAAAAGCTGCCGTACAGGCATTAGCCGATTACAAAAAGGCGGTTTTAGCAAAAGATTCGATTGCAGCAACTCTTTATAAATCGAAACTTAACGAGAATTATTCTCATTTCGGTTACGGCTACCTTGACAAACCGGAAGATTTAATTCCAAACGTACCAATGGTTTTCTATTCGTTCCATATCATGGTTATCCTCGGGATGTACTTCATTGGTTTGTTTGCCATTGTATTATTTTTCACCTTCCGAAAAAGGATTCAGAACGCAGCATGGTTATTACTAATTTGTTTATTAAGTATTCCATTAGGATATATTGCCAGCGAATTGGGTTGGGTGGTAGCCGAAGTTGGCCGCCAGCCATGGGCAATACAAGATATTTTACCTGTTCAGGCAGCAATATCTAACATATCTTCCGATTCGGTAAAAATCACTTTCTTCCTCTTCCTTATTTTATTTAGCGGATTGCTGTTGGCAGAAGTGAGAATTATGGCAAGACAAATAAAAAAAGGACCTGAAAGCCACTAAAAACACAAAAGTAGGTTCGTAAATTTCAATTTATAAACTTTATTAAACTAATTATTATGATAACATATTCATTACTGCAACATTACTGGTGGTTTATCATATCGCTTTTAGGCGGGTTGCTTGCATTTTTATTGTTTGTTCAAGGTGGTCAATCGATGTTATTTTCGCTGGCAAAAACAGAAGACGAACGTCGTTTATTGGTGAACACACTTGGGCGTAAATGGGAATTCACCTTTACCACATTGGTTACATTCGGTGGAGCATTTTTTGCCTCGTTCCCACTTTTCTATTCCACCAGCTTTGGAGGTGCTTACTGGGTTTGGATGATTATTTTATTCTGCTTTACACTTCAGGCTGTTTCGTACGAATTCCAGTCGAAACCGGGAAATGTGTTCGGTAAAAACACGTATCGCACGTTCCTTTTCGTGAATGGTTTGTTAGGTACATTTCTTATTGGCGTAGCAATAGCCACTTTCTTTACCGGTTCTGACTTTATCGTAAACAAAGCAAATATCACTCAGCAGTTTGCTCCTGTCATTAGTTCGTGGGGGAATGAATGGCATGGTTTGGAAGCATTGTTGAATGTTCGCAATCTGACGTTGGGATTAGCGGTATTCTTTCTTGCCCGTTCGTTGGCGGTATTGTTTTTTATCAATCGATTGAACCACGAAACGCTGGAAGCACGCTCAAGGAAATTCCTTTGGTACAATGCCATTCCGTTCGTAGTTTTCTTTTTGACGTTCGTTATTTGGACGCTGCTTTCTGATGGATTTGCCGTAAATCCTGAAACAGGGGTTGTTTCGTTGGAAGAATATAAATACTTCACCAATCTTATCGAAATGCCGATAATTCTTGCTGCCTTTCTTTTGGGAGTTGTAGCGGTTCTGATAGGAGTGGTAGGAACTTGGATTTCCTCTAAGTTCAGAAAAGGAATTTGGTTTGCCGGAATCGGAACAGTTGTCACGGTTTGCAGCTTGTTATTGACGGTTGGTTATAACAACACGGCTTATTATCCCGCAACTCCCGATCTTCAAAGTTCGCTAACGATTTTCAACTCGTCGTCAAGTGAATTTACGCTGAACGCCATGTCGATAGTTTCGTTGATTATCCCTGTGGTTTTGGCTTATATCTTCTATGCTTGGCGATCGATGGAGAAAAACAGAATAGATCTTGAAGACGTAAACAACGATCATCACGCTTATTAGATTATAAAAAACTGAACGCAAATTTCGCAAATCAACGCAAATCTTCATTATTATAGAAAGAATCTGCGAATTGAATTTGCGAAATTTGCGTTCAAAAATATTCTTACGCGAAGGTTTTCTTTAAAATCCGATTGACTTCAATCCTAACCCAGCTTTTTCGTCAAGTCCGAACATCAGGTTCATATTCTGAACCGCTTGACCCGAAGCTCCTTTCAACAAATTATCGATCATTGAAACAACGAGCAGTTTATCTCCGTGCTTTTCGAGATAAACAACGCCTTTATTCGTGTTTACCACCTGTTTCATATCCGGATTTTTGTCCGTAACAAAAGTAAAAGCCGCCTCTTTGTAATAATCTTTATACAATTTTTTCGCGTCTTCGAGACTCAAATCGCATTTGGTATAAGTCGTCGCATAAATTCCGCGGGCAAAGTTTCCACGCACTGGAATAAAGTTTATGCTTTTGTCGAAACCATCCTGCAACTGATGCATCGATTGCCCGATTTCCATCAAATGCTGGTGCTCAAAAGCTTTGTAAATAGAGATATTATTGTTCCTCCAGCTAAAATGCGAAGTAGACGACGGCTTCACTCCTGCTCCGGTCGAACCGGTAATAGCATTTACATGAACTTCGTCAACAATCAAACCTGCAGCAGCCAATGGCAATAATGCTAGTTGAATGGCAGTAGCAAAACAACCGGGATTAGCAATGTGAGATGCGTTGCAAATTTTTTCGCGGTTCATCTCCGGCAAACCGTACACAAAATCGTGATCGTCACGTTTTTGACGATAATCCGTAGAAAGGTCTATAATTTTCAAGCTCGCAGGCACTTCATTTTCGTCCATGAACTTTTTGCTATCACCGTGTGCCGAACAAAGGAAAAGCGCATCCACCTTTTCGAATGGCAACTCGGAAGTGAAAACCAAATCCGTTTCTCCAATCAATCCACTATGCACCTCCGTTATCGAATTTCCGGCATTGCTGCTGCTGTTCACAAATACGATATCCACATTCGGATGATTCACCAAAATACGAAGCAGTTCCCCTGCGGTATATCCAGCGCCACCAATCACGCCCACTTTTATGTTTGTCATATCTAAAGTATGTTTATTTTAAATTCAAATAAAAATATCAACCATCCAATCATCAACAACCAAGTCCAAATCCAATAACTGAATTTCCGGTTTTTATGTCGCAACACATACATCAACACAATGTTTGCAAAGACTCCTCCTAATATTTCAGAAAAATGCAAAGTTTGTTCAGGAACCCTTCTCCGTCCCTTTATCGCTGCATATTCGTCGAAAGCAAAAAGAATTCCACTCACAACATTAATTGCAGCGAAATATGCAATCATCAAACTGTTATTCATTCAACAAATCCGGTCGCAACCGTTTGGTTCGCTCCACCGATTGCTGATGATTCCATTCGTCCACCTTTGCCTGATGTCCGGACAAAAGAATATCAGGCACTTTCCAGCCTTTATAATCAGCAGGACGGGTATAAACCGGTGGCGCGAGTAGATTATCCTGAAACGAATCGGAAAGAGCCGACTGTTCGTCGCCGATTGCACCCGGAATTAACCGCACAATAGCATCGGTCATTATTGCAGCGGGAAGTTCTCCCCCCGTAAGCACATAATCGCCAATAGTAATTTCTTTCGTGATAAGATGTTCTCTGATCCGATGATCCACACCTTTATAATGTCCGCACAATATGATCAGATTCTCCGACAACGAAAAACGATTCGCCATTTTCTGGTCAAATTTTTCTCCGTCGGGCGAAGTATAAATAACCTCATCATACTCTCTCTCACTTTTCAACTGACTGATAATCCGATCAACCGGTTCGATTTGCAGCACCATTCCTGCACTGAACCCAAACGCATAATCGTCCACGCGCCGATGTTTATTCGTCGTGTAATCACGCAGATTATGAACATGGATTTCCACCAAACCTTTGTCGCACGCCCGTTTTACAATGGAGTAATTCAGCGGACTTTCGAGCAATTCGGGAACAGCGGAAATAATATCGATACGCATAGAGTTGATATAAAGATTAGTTTTTTCGGAGTGCAAAGTTACGAAAAATGATTCAAAGATTTGATGATTAGTTGATGAGGTGATTAGTTGATGTGTTGATGTGTTGATGAGATAATGTGAAGATATTATGATTTGAAATTGAAAAAATGCAAATGGCAAGTTAGTTTCAGTATTCATAGAAAAATCTCTTTCTCATCAAGTTATCAACACATTACCACATCGGTTCATCATCACATCAACTAATCATCTCGTCATCACATCAAAGATTAGCAGCCATCCATTTTTTTAGAACTTCGGGAGCTTTATCGCTACGTCGCGCATAATCCAAAAACTGAGCTTCATCAATTTTTCCAATCATAAAATACTTCGACTTAGGATGAGCAAAATACAATCCGCAAACCGAAGCATTGGGGAACATAGCCCCATTTTCGGTCAAACTAATGCCTATTTCATTGAACTTCAACAACGGATCCAGATTAAAAATAATGGATTGGTCTGGTAACGATGGGTAACCAACTGCCGGACGAATGCCTGAATATTGAGTTTTCAGCATTTCTTTCACGGTTAATTTTTCATCTGGCGCGTAACCCCAGTATTCCTTGCGAACTTTCCAGTGAATCCATTCGGCAGCTGCTTCGGCCAGCCGATCCGACAATGTTTTTGCCAAAATGGAATGATACATATCATCTTCTTTCTCAAAAGTTTCGGCAAAATCTTCCACGCCAATAACGGTAGTGGCAAACGCACCGACATAATCATTTTCGGGTGCCACAAAATCGGCCAGCGAATAGCAAAATCCATCTATGGAAGCATGCTGCTGCCGAAGCATCGGAATTTTTATCGTTTGTTCGTTATCCTGAATATAAACATTATCGTCCTTCGCATAACCTTCGAAAATTCCAAAACTTGCATTGATGCTCACTATTTTTTCGTCCAACATTTGTCGCAACATTTCCTGCGCATCCTTGAAAAGCTTCAAAGCCTCTTCCGCTTTCGGCCGATCAACTTCGGGGAATTGTTGCAACCATCCCATACGGCACGAAAGGCAGTTATGAACAGTTTCAATGCCATCGTATCTGCCCGGTATGCGCCACGCCATAAAGAAAAAAGTCCAGTCGATAAAGCGAGCTATCTCGCGTAAGTCGATATCATTTAACTGAATAAGTCCGAGAGTATTGGGTTTCTGTGGTGCGTATGCCATTTCTTTATCAGGTTGTTTGTTTCCAATTTTTATTTAATAAAAAATGAAACACAAAGTTATATGAAAAAGTTGTAAATTTGTTGACTTAAAATATAATCTATAATTTACAAAGAATGAAAATTGCGTTATTATCAGTAGTATTATTCATCAGTACGGCATTGTTTGGACAAACCAATCCAAATGCTCCGATGGAGTTAAAAACATTCGAAACAATCAAACTCCTTGCTCCGGACACATTGGGCGGAAAACCATTAATGCAAGCCATCTCACGCAGAAAAACTGATCGTCAGTTTGATTCGAGAAACCTATCGCTTAAGCATTTATCGGAAATACTTTGGGTTGCAAACGGTGTAAATCGTGCAAATGGAAAACGTACAGTTCCATCTGCCATGGCTTATTATCCGATACAAACTTACGCAGTTCTTTCCAATGGCATTTATTTTTATAATGTCCAAAAACATCAATTGGAACCAGTTGTACAAGGGAATTTTCAAAAGTTGGCCGGCAGACAGAGTTTTGTAGAAACCGCTCCGCTCAACATTCTTTATATTGCAAAAGCGCGCGGCGAAAACGATGATTTTGGAGGTGCCAGAATGGATTCGGGGTACTGCGGACAGAACGTGTACCTATATTGCGCTTCCGAAGGATTAAAAACCGTTGTTCGTGCAAGCGCTCAGGAGTCAGAATTACTGAAAGCGATGGGATTGGAAACCGGATATAAATTTATCTTGGCGCAATCGGTGGGATATTAATCCTGACGAAAAATTAGAATCTTTTTTTCACCAACACTTTTAGCCCATCGGGAACCGTTTTCACCTGAATTTCGGTTCCCTCTTCGTATGGTTCACCATCGTAATGAAAAGGACCAGATTCTTCACGGTACAACGTAATCTCTTCCGAACGGAGTGTTGTCATAAACAAATCTTTGTCAATTGTTTTGGCAAAAAGCTGAAGCGCCAAAGTAGGAATAGCAATAATTGGGAAATTACTCATAATAGAAATATCCATTTTCCCGTCCTGCACGCTGGCCTGAGGCGCGATATAAGCATTGTTTCCCCATTGTGACGCATTAGCAAACGTAAGCACAAACGCCTTGGCATTCAGATCGATTCCGCGACCTTTTAAATGGTAATTTTGGGATTTGTAAATGAAATATCCGGTAATAATTTTTTCAAGATAACTCATAATCCCCCTTTTTTGCCCTTTTGCAAATTCGGTGCTTACATACGCATCGAAACCCGTACCACAAGTGCAGAAAAATGGCCTTCCGTTTACCAACCCATAATCCATTTTTATCGATTCGGAGGTGTTCAATTGCTGAATGGCTTTCCGCGTATTCATCGGGATTGATAAATGTCGCGCCAAGCCGTTGCCCGAACCAATCGGGATAATTCCCAGCGAGCAGTCGGTATGCACCAATGCCTGCGCTATTTCATTCACCGTTCCATCGCCGCCAACTGCCACAACATAAAGAAAACCTTTTTCGACAAACGATTTGGCCAAAACAGTACCATCTCCCCTGCTCTTGGTAAAAACGATTTCAGGTTCAAAAAGCCGCACATCCAATTCCTCGCGGATGAGCGACGGCAAATCCTCTTTCTTTCCTGTGCCGGAAATTGGATTGATGATAAACGCAATTTTTGATTTCATTCGGAGCTAAAATGCTAATAGAAATTGGTTTGCGAAAGTACTGAAAATTTATGAATTTACAAATCTTAAATCCCGCACTAATCAAAATCTCTAAAATTACATTTTTATGAATTTATCCATTTTAAATTCGAAAAAAGAACTAAACAACTTAACACTTTGTTGTATATTTGCAATGAAGTTTACCTCCCTTTTTTATAAAAGCCGTACCTCATTATAAATTTCAATCATAATTTATATGTCGAAAAAAAGAAAACCCAAGCAAAGCACGCGCGTCAACAAAAGAGAATTGGTGCGAAATATCGTCAATGTTTTTAATGAAAATCCCGAAAAAACGTTTAACTACAAGCAAATATCCTCATTGCTGGATATAAAATCGGAATCGCAACGGATTTTTATTAATCAGCTTTTGTATGAGTTACTCGATGAGGATTTTCTGGTGGAAATTTCGAGAGGGAAATTTAAAGTCAACTCGCGCGGTGGCTATATTACCGGAACTATCGAACGTCAGGGCGTTAAAACGTTCCTAAATCCGGACGATGGTGGCGAAATTGTATTTATCCCTGAACGCAAAACAAATCACGCTCTACTCAACGACAAAGTAAAAGTATTTCTTTACGCCCGCCGCAAAGGACAAATGCCCGAAGGCGAAGTGGTAGAGATTGTTAAACGAGCACAAGACACTTTTGTTGGCGTATTGGATGTTTCGGACAATTATGCTTTTCTCGTTTTGGATAACCGGGTAAGCACCAACGATATTTTTATTCCCAAAAACAAGCTGAATGGTGGAAAAAGCGGACAGAAAGCCGTAGTAAAATTATTAGCATGGGAACCTAACGCCAAAAATCCGGTGGGCGAAGTGATCGACGTTTTGGGTGACAAAGGCGACAACAATGCCGAAATGCATGCTATTTTAGCGGAATTTGGATTACCTTATAAATATCCTGAAGAGGTGGAAGCTGCTGCAAATAAAATCGACGCAGGCATCACGCCCGAAGAAGTTTCCAAACGTATCGATATGCGCGGCATTCCGACCTTTACGGTTGACCCACGCGACGCAAAAGACTTTGACGATGCTCTGTCCTTGCGCAAACTAAAGAATGGACTTTGGGAAGTAGGCGTACATATTGCCGACGTAACTCATTATGTCCATACCGACAGCATTATCGAAGAAGAAGCCTTCAATCGCGCGACTTCGGTTTATTTGGTAGATAGAACCATCCCAATGCTTCCGGAACATTTATCAAACGGAATTTGCTCCTTACGACCCGACGAAGATAAACTAACTTATTCCGTCCTTTTTCAGATAAATGACGAAGCGGAGGTAAAACATTACGAAATTGCCAAAACCGTGATACGCAGCAACCGACGTTTCACTTACGAAGAAGCTCAGAAAGTAATAGAAACGGGCGATGGTGATTATAAAGAAGAGATTTTAAACCTGGATCGATTAGCAAAAATTCTGAGAAAAAAACGTTTTGACAACGGCGCTATTGCTTTCGACCGTGTAGAAGTTCGTTTCGAAATAGACGAAAAGGGAAAACCAATTTCTGTATTTTTCAAAGAACAGAAAGATGCCAATAAAATGATTGAGGAATTCATGTTACTGGCCAACAAAACCGTTGCAACACATATTGGCAGACCGGGAAAAGGACTGAAAGCAAAAACATTTGTTTATCGTATTCATGATGTTCCAAATCCCGATAAGCTGAACAATTTTGCAGTGTTTATCAAACGCTTTGGTTACAACCTGAAAACAAGCGGAAAACAAAGTGCCGTATCCGGTTCTATCAATCAGCTGCTGGACGAAGTACAAGGCAAAAAAGAACAATACCTGATTGAAACGTTGGCCGTTCGTTCTATGGCAAAGGCGATATATTCAACTTCGAATATGGGGCATTATGGATTGGCTTTCGATTTCTATACGCATTTTACCTCCCCTATCCGTCGTTATCCCGATATGATGGTGCATCGCCTTCTTGAGAAATATGCGCACGGCGGACGAAGCGTAAATGCGTCGGAATGGGAAGATTATTGCCAACATAGTAGCGACATGGAACAATTGGCTTCCAACGCTGAACGCGCTTCCATTAAGTACAAGCAGGTAGAATTTATGTCCGATCGGATTGGACAGGTTTTCGATGGTGTAATTTCTGGCGTGACAGAATGGGGAATTTATGTAGAACTGATGGAAAACAAATGCGAAGGAATGATTCCAATCCGGGATTTAGATGATGATTATTACACTTTTGACGAAAAAAACTATTGCCTCGAAGGTCGCCGCTATCACAAAAAATATCAATTGGGCGATGAAGTAACCATAAAAGTGGCAAAAG
>JBBIID010000048.1:0-12262 GCA_037446675.1 Paludibacter sp. | reverse complement strand
CAGGAGAGTTGAAGAATAAAGGTAATTACATAAACGACCATAAAGAAGGTGTTTGGAAGACATTTTACACAACCGGTGAGTTAATGTCTGAAATTAATTTTCGTAACGGACAGCGCTCCGGAAAAGCTGTTGGTTATGATAAAAACGGTAAAATAATTGATTCACGAGATTACAACGCCGAAGATAAAGAGGAATGAAAAAAAACGCGTATATCTTACTTTTTTTTAGTATTATGGTTTTTTTGTCGTGTGGCAACAACGAACCTAGAATAAAGACAGTACTAGATGGAACCTGGAAATGTGAAGAAACAAGTTCTCTTTCTGAACCGAGAACATATCTTGTTGACTTTGACCATTTAAGTAAAGATACAACACAATACTTTATTAGTAATTTCTATAAAGTTGATTCTGAAGATGGTGTGATAGCAAAATTTAGTCCCGGTAAATTACAACTTCTAGATAGTCAACAAATTGGTTTTACTTCAGTGGGCCTGCGGTCCGGTAGTGGAACTGTTTCTTCCGATTTTAAACAGATCGTTCTGAATTACAAAATATTTGACGGCTCAAACGATATTGATGTGCATGCCGTTTATTCGCGATAAGAAACTCTGAATCTTCCCAATTACTGGAACGATCCTCCCATAATGTCGAGCAACTCGCTCGTAATAGCTTGCTGGCGCGATTTATTATATTGCAATGACAGTTCCTGCAACAAATCGTTTGCATTGTCGGTGGCAGTTTGCATAGCCATGGTGCGGGCTGCGTGTTCCGAAGCATTAGAGTCGAGCAATGCTGTGTATAGTCTTAATCGTAATACTTTCGGAATCAGGACATCAATTAATGTTTGCTGATCGGGTTCTACAATAAAATTCGAGTTGACATTCTGGGTAGTCTTCGACTTGAGTTGTATTGGCAAATACATTTCGTCAGTCAGAATTTGCGAACTTTTAGTTTTAAAATGATGATAGATTAATTCCACGCGATCGACTTCGTTGCTGGTGAAAAGTTTCATCAATTTGTCTGCAAGTTCACTCACCTCATCGTAGTTAGGTTTATCAGCCATTTCCTGAAAATCTCCCTGAACTTCGAGCCCTAATTTTTTGCAAGTCAAGGCAATTTTTTTTCCTACGGGGAATACAAGAATATTTTCGTAACCGAGCGATTGATATTTGTGTAGTTTCAGGCTTAATCGTTTCGCTACATTCGCATTGAAACTTCCGCATAAGCTGGAATTGGATGAAAAAACAACTAACGCAACTCTATTCAATTCCCGTTTTGTTGCAAAAACGGAAGAAATATCTTCTTCCTGACTTAGGAAATCGGTCAGTAGATTGCTCAGGCTTTCATTATAAGGATAAAAACTCGAAATTGTTTTTTCAGCTTTACGCAGTTTTGCCGACGAAACCATCTTCATTGCTGAAGTGATTTTTTGAGTCGATCGAACCGACTGAATTCTGGTTTTTATTTCCTTTAATGATCCCATTTGTTATAATGATCTGCCGTTTTTCAGGCGGTTGCTAAAATAGTTTTTGTAACGTCCGAAGCCACTTGCTCAATTATGGCGGTGATTTCGTCATTTATAGTTCCTTCTTTCAGTGGTGAAAGCGCGTCGGCCTGATGAGTCAATTCCAAAACGGATAAGAACTCATTTTCAAACTCGTGAACTTTTTGCAATGGAATTTTGGAAAGCAAACCGTTTGTGCCGCAATACAAAATGGCAATTTGCTTTTCGACGGGCATTGGTGTGTTGAGTGCTTGAACCAACAAACGCATATTCTTTTGCCCTTTATCGATGGTCATCGCGGTAACCGCATCCATATCGCTTCCAAATTTGCTAAAAGCTTCCAGCTCACGGAACTGTGCCTGGTCAATTTTGAGAGTCCCGGCTACTTTCTTCATGGCTTTAATCTGAGCATTTCCACCTACACGCGAAACCGAAATTCCGACGTTGATTGCCGGACGGTTTCCCTGATTAAACAAATCAGAATCGAGGAAAATTTGTCCGTCGGTAATCGAAATTACATTTGTAGGAATATATGCCGAAACGTCGCCGGCCTGAGTTTCAATAATTGGCAAAGCAGTAAGCGAACCACCGCCTTTTACTTTTCCTTTCAGACTTTCCGGTAAATCATTCATTTTCTCGGCAACTTCCTGCTGCGAAATAATTCTTGCGGCACGTTCGAGTAAGCGTGAGTGAAGATAGAAAATGTCGCCGGGATAGGCCTCGCGTCCTGAAGGTCGACGTAAAATCAGCGAAACCTCACGATAAGCCACCGCTTGTTTCGACAAATCGTCGTAAACTACCAGCGCATCGCGACCGGTATCGCGAAAATATTCGCCGATAGCAGCACCGGCGAAAGGAGCGTAGTATTGCAACGCTGCCGGATCGGAAGCATTGGCTGTAACAATTGTGGTGTAAGCCATAGCACCGTTTGCCTCCAGCGTATTATAAATAGACGCAACAGTAGAACCTTTTTGCCCTACGGCTACATAAATACAATAAACTGGTTTTCCTGCTTCGTAATTGGATCTCTGATTGATAATGGTGTCGATAGCAATGCTCGTTTTTCCGGTTTGGCGATCGCCAATGATTAACTCGCGCTGACCACGACCAATAGGTATCATTGCGTCGATCGATTTTAATCCGGTTTGTAATGGCTGATTTACCGGTTGGCGGAAAATAACCCCCGGAGCTTTACGTTCGAGCGGCATTTCAACCATTTCTCCCGTTATTTTTCCTTTCCCGTCCAATGCTTCACCCAGCGGATTAATTACACGACCGAGCATGTTTTCGCTTACCTGAATGGAAGCGACTCTCTTGGTACGCTTTACGGTAAAGCCTTCTTTTATCTGACTGGTTGGACCGAGCAAAACAGCTCCTACATTGTCTTCTTCAAGGTTCATAACGATGGCTTTCATCCCGTTTTCGAACTCAAGCAATTCGTTGGCTTCGGCGTTATTCAGTCCGTAAATGCGGACAACTCCATCACTTACCTGTAACACGGTACCTACTTCGTCGAACCGAACACTGGCATCGATTCCCTGAAGTTGCATCCGCAAAATTTCGGATACTTCGCTCACCTTAATATTATCAGACATCTTTTATATAGTAATTTTGACAATTAGTAATTGTTTAAATCGTTTTTATATTTCGCTCAAAATAGCCTTTCCGGATAGAATCCAGCTGACCTTTGATGCTGGCATCGAGACGTTGAAAATCGATTTCGAAAATAAAGCCTCCCAACAACGATGGATCGATAACTTTTTCCAATTCAATGGTTCCGCCCGTTTTAAGCTGCATCGACGAAACGAGTTTGTTTTCAGTTTCAACATCAAGAATTTCGGCTGTTATCAGCTTTCCGTAATGAATATTTTTTTCGGAGCGATATAAATTGATGTATTTCAGCATCACGAACTGAAGAACTGTCTCACGATTATTTTTCAGCAATAAGTTGAGAAACAGTTCAAATGATTTGGACGATTTTCCTCCTACCGCCGACAAAATAATGCTTCTTTTTTCCGATTTTGCTGATACAGGATTCTCAAGAGCCAAACGAAACGTAGGTAGTTTAGAAAATACATTTTGCAATGCTTTTGCTTCCTCGTAAACACGTTCCAGCTCGTTGCTTTCTTTTGCAAAATCAAACAAGGCGGTGGCGTATCGTGCAGCAATAGATCCTGAATTCATACAAATTACGATTTTGAAATATTGATTTCGTCGATCAGACGGTTAATCATATTCATCTGTTCATCTTTTTTATCCAACTTTTCACGGAGGACTTTTTCGGCAATATCTACCGATAAATTGGCTACTTGCCTGCGAATATCCCGAATGGCTTCATCTTTCTCAGTCTGAATTTGTTTGCGCGCTTCATCAATTAGTTTTTGAGCTTCAACTAATGCCTTTTGTTTTGCCTCGGCAATTAGTTGGTCGCGGGTTTGAGCCGCTTCACTCATAATTCTTACTTGCTCCTTACGTGCATTATTCATTATAGCTTCACTTTCCTGCTTGATGTTGCTTAATTCGTCGTGAGCTTTTTGAGCTACCAAAAGTGATTCGTCGATATACTGCTTCCGTTCTTCCACCATTTTTATAATGACGGGAAAACCGTATTTGGCAAGTATGAATACCACTATACCAAACGATAATAGCATCCAGAACAGTAATCCTGATTCGGGTAATAATAATGACATAATTTTTTTATTAATCCGGTATTCTGAATTTACGATTTAGAAAATTCAGAATATCCTTATTACAAAATAAATCCGCAAACAACGATCGCAAACAAGGCAACGGCATCGACCAATGCTGCGGCAATAATCATGTTCATACGAATGTCCGAACTTGCTTCCGGCTGACGAGCAATGCCTTCCATTGCCGAACCACCAATTCGTCCGATTCCTAAACCTGCTGCGATTGCAGCCAAACCTGCTCCAATACCTGCACCTAATTTAGCCAAACCTGCACCGGCTCCTGCAGCAGTTGCTGCTTGTAATAAAATGGATAGTAACATAATTTTAATTTTTGATATTCAAAACTGAAAATAAAGTCTTGAAAGTCAGTTTTTAATAATTTATTATTTTATATCTCTTGCGTTATTCTGAAAACTAAAGAATAGTCGAAACCGCTTATTTATGATGCGGCTCAACTCTGGCAAGTCCGATAAAGACTGCCGAAAGCATTGTAAATATATATGCCTGAATGTAGGCAACCAGCAATTCCACAATGTCGATGAACACACTAAATACAACCGAAATCAATGTCATACTTGTATTTATGGTTTGCCCCAAACTCACTGTTACAAACACAAGGCAAGTGAGCCCCAATACAATGGAGTGTCCGGCAAGAATGTTCGCAAAAAGCCGAATCATTAATGCAAATGGTTTGGTAAATATTCCCACCAACTCAATGACAGGCATTAAAGGTACTGGAGCTTTCAGCCATAGAGGCACATCGGGCCAGAGAATTTCTTTCCAATATTCTTTCGAACCTTTTATATTTACAATTAAAAATGTAATAATAGCCAATACAAATGTGATTGCAATATTCCCCGTTACGTTTGCTCCACCGGGGAAAATAGGGATTAATCCCATTAAATTATTGATGAAAATAAAGAAAAATACCGTTAGCAGATAAGGAGCATACCTTCTGTATTTGGGGCCAATGCAAGGTTTTATCACATCGTCGTTGATGTTCATAATAAACATTTCCATAAGCCCAACGAATCCTTTTTTTGACTCGTAACTTCCGGATTTGTATTTTTTTGCTACCGACATGATAATGATAATCAAAAGTATGCTGCTGAGAATCATTGATGCCGTAACTTTCGTGATGGAAATGTCGAACGGACGAACTTCTTCGCCGGCCTGATTTCGTTCTACTATTTTTCCTTTGTATTTTCCTTCAGTTGCTATGAAAAGTCCTTCGTGTGCTTTTTCGTGATGAAATGCCGACGAAAGAAAGAAATGCCAGCCTGATTTTGCGCTGTAAACAATTACAGGTAGTGGAATACTGATTTCATTTTCGTTGATCGAAGTAATGTGCCATTCGTAAGAGTCGGAAACATGGTCGAGAATAAATTCGCGCACATTCATTTGCACTTCACTTTTGTTCGAATGTTCTTCCGATTCAGTTGCCGAAACAGCGAACGAACACATAAAAGTGAATAGAATAAGGCTTATTATTTTCTGATAAAAATTCATTTACAACTCTTCTTTTAATTTCTTTTCGGTTTTATAAAATGAGAATGTTTCCACCCCCAAATACAAAAAATAAAACATGGCGAAAGTTAATGCAAATGTTTTGAAATTATCTTTCCCGTTTACAAAATAGTAGACGAGCAACAAAGTAAAACTAAGTACATATTTCGCCAATCGTAACAACATGAACAAATTCACAGATCTGCTAGGATTACCGGAATTTTTCTTTCCCAAAGTGTTGATACTTATGATGCCAAATACTAAAAAGAAAAACGGTATAATAGGATACCAACCGAAAACGTAATAGGGAAAATAAGCTTTCAGCACATACCAGCCCAACCAACCGCTTATGAGCAAAACTAAAACATGCAGAATATATAATTGTTGTCTTAATTTTTCCATAATTTGTTATAAGGATTCCACACAGACCGAAATTACGTTTTTGTCTATCTTCATAAAACCACCTTGAATTCTGACATCTTTTTCTTTTCCATCAGTCACATAAGTCAACTTTCCATTACTTAGCATAGAAATCATAGGAGCATGATTTTTCCAAATGGTAAACATACCCGATGTTCCGGGCAGTGTAACAGAGCTTACTTCGCCTGAAAAAAATATCTGATCCGGAGTGATAATTTCGAGTGTCATTTTTTATCTTACGGTCTTTTGGAAAATCGTTTTTAGTTCGGATTAATCTTCTTTCTTCCGAGCCTGTTTCATCAATTTATGTCCTTTTGCAATGGCTTCGTCTATGGTTCCAACATTAAGGAATGCCATTTCGGGCAGTTCGTCCAGTTTTCCATCCAATATCATTTTAAACCCACGAATTGTTTCCTCTACCGACACCATCACACCCGGAACACCCGTAAACTGAGCTGCCATGGCAAATGGTTGTGATAAAAAACGTTGTACTTTTCGTGCACGATTCACTGTCAGACGATCTTCGTCCGACAATTCTTCCATTCCCAGAATAGAAATAATATCTTGTAATTCTTTGTTTCGTTGAAGAATCTGCTTTACGCGTTGAGCCGTTTCGTAATGTTCTTCGCCCACCACTTTTACATTCAGAATTCGTGAAGTGGATTCCAATGGGTCAACAGCCGGGAAAATACCTAATTCGGCAATTTTACGGCTTAATACTGTGGTGGCATCCAAATGCGAAAATGTAGTAGCAGGAGCGGGGTCGGTCAAGTCATCGGCCGGAACGTAAACTGCCTGAACCGAAGTGATGGAACCGTGTTTTGTTGAAGTAATGCGTTCCTGCATGCGTCCCATTTCGGTTGCTAACGTAGGCTGATAACCTACTGCCGATGGCATACGACCCAACAATGCGGATACTTCGGAACCTGCCTGTGTGAAACGGAAAATATTATCGATAAAAAATAAAATATCTTTCCCGCTTTCTCCTCCGCCATCGCGGAATGATTCGGCGACTGTAAGACCGGAAAGCGCAACAGAAGAGCGTGCTCCGGGAGGTTCGTTCATTTGTCCAAAAACGAGCGTTGCCTGCGATTTGCCAATTTCGTTATAGTCAACTTTTGATAAATCCCAGTCGCCGGCTTCCATACTCTTTTTAAATTCTTCGCCATAGCGAATTACGCCTGAGTCAATCATTTCTCTCAAAAGGTCATTCCCTTCACGAGTGCGTTCGCCTACTCCGGCAAAAACAGAAAACCCATTGTGGCCTTTGGCGATATTGTTGATTAACTCCATAATCAAAACAGTTTTACCAACACCGGCACCACCGAAAAGGCCGATTTTGCCTCCTTTTACGTAAGGCTCCAACAGATCGATTACTTTAATTCCTGTTGTCAGAATTTCTTCGCTGGTAGTGAGGTCTTCGAATTTTGGAGGTTCACGATGAATTGGATAAGCACCTTTTTTGTCCAACGACGACATGCCATCAATCGATTCCCCGATCACATTCATCAATCGGCCTTTGATTTGATCGCCTATAGGCATCGAAATAGGTTTACCTAAAGCTTTTGCTTTCAAACCACGACAAAGTCCATCTGTAGAATCCATAGCCACTGTGCGCACGGTGTTTTCGCCAATGTGTTGTTGTATTTCAACAATCAATTCTTTTCCATCTCCACGATCGATACTTAAAGCATCGTAAATGGCCGGAAGTTTGAATTCTTCATCTTCTTTTAGATCGAAAAAAACATCGACAACAGGTCCAATGATTTGAGAGATATGTCCAACCAGTTCTGACATAGTTATTTATTTTTTAGTGCGATTATGTCGAATCCTCTTTTCTGTTTTTTGTGAATTTTTTATAAAGAAACAGTTTTTTTTCGAGAAATAAACATCTTTAACCACACTTCTGTTCATTTAGTCTAATTTTAGTACAGCTAAAAATGCCTTCTGAGGAACTTCCACGTTTCCAATTTGTTTCATACGTTTCTTTCCTTTTTTCTGTTTTTCGAGCAATTTTCGTTTACGCGAAATGTCACCACCATAACATTTGGCTGTTACGTCTTTTCTAACTGCTTTAATTGTCTCGCGTGCAATAATTTTTGCTCCGATAGCTGCCTGTACCGCAATGTCGAATTGTTGACGCGGAATTAGTTCTTTTAATTTCTCGCACATTCGCCGACCGAGTGTTACGGCATTATCAAAATGGATAAGCGACGAAAGTGCATCTACAGGTTCCCCGTTTAATAGAATATCCAATTTTACCAGTTTGGATGGACGGAATCCATTCATCTGATAATCGAACGAAGCATAACCTTTCGAAATACTTTTCAGTTTATCGTAAAAATCGAAAACGATTTCGCCCAAAGGCAAGTCGTAAATCAACTCCATTCTGTTGCCTGAAATATAATTTTGTTTTACAAGGTCACCTCGTTTGCCAAGACACAAAGTCATGATTTGACCAATATACTCGGTACGTGTAATAATAGAAGCACGGATGAACGGTTCTTCAATGCGGTCGATTGATACAATGTCCGGTAGCCCTGATGGATTGTGAACCTCCAGCAACTCATCCTTTTTAGTATAAACTTTATACGAAACGTTTGGCACAGTGGTGATCACATTCATGTCAAACTCTCGATCCAACCGCTCCTGAATGATTTCCATGTGAAGCATTCCAAGGAAGCCGCAACGGAATCCGAAACCTAACGCTACAGACGATTCTGCTTCGAAAGTAAGCGACGCATCGTTCAGTTGGAGTTTTTCGATAGAAGCACGCAAGTCTTCAAAATCTTCGGTCTCGATTGGGTAAACACCTGCAAAAACCATTGGCTTTACTTCCTGGAAACCTTCGATTGATTTTGCGCAAGGGCGTTTTACATGAGTAATGGTATCGCCCACTTTTACTTCTTTCGAAGTTTTAATTCCCGAAATGATGTAGCCCACAGCACCGGTGCTCAGTGATTGAGTTGGAACCATATCGAGTTTGAGAACGCCAATTTCGTCAGCGTAATATTCTTTTTGCGTGTTAACAAATTTTACAAAATCACCTTTGTTGATAGTTCCGTTTACAATTTTGAAATAAGCGATAATGCCACGGAACGAGTTGAAAACAGAATCGAAGATCAAACATTGCAACGGTGCTTCGGAGTCTCCTTTTGGCGCTGGAACTCGTGTAACAATAGCTTCGAGAATTTCGGGAACACCCATGCCGGTTTTACCGCTGGCACGAAGAATTTCTTCGCGCTTACAACCAATCAATTCTACAATTTGATCTTCCACTTCTTCGGGCATCGCGTTGTCCATGTCCATTTTGTTCATAACCGGAATTATTTCCAAGTCATGCTCAATGGCCATGTAAAGATTCGAAATGGTTTGTGCCTGGATTCCCTGAGTAGCGTCAACAATAAGCAAAGCGCCTTCACAAGCAGCAATGGAACGGGAAACTTCGTACGAAAAGTCGACGTGCCCCGGAGTGTCAATCAAGTTTAAAATATATTCTTGTCCATCCAGTTTGTAATTCATTTGGATGGCATGACTTTTAATAGTGATCCCACGTTCGCGTTCGAGATCCATGTTGTCGAGTACCTGCGCCTGCATTTCTTTTCCTGCAACGGTATTGGTGAATTCTAATAGGCGATCGGCTAAAGTACTTTTCCCGTGGTCGATATGGGCAATGATGCAAAAATTGCGGATATTATTCATTCGTAATTTTTTTCTTTTTTTATTAGTTTGCAAAAGTACATAAAAATCGTGAAATACAATTATCTTAGTATTTACAAATTGATTGATAAGGAATAGGCTTTTTATGTTTAAATTATTGGTATAAACTAAAAATGGATGTTTGATTTTCTCAAACATCCATTTATTATCAAGACACCCTTGCTAAATAAAAGATTGGCTATTGCACTTTTTGCGGTTTAATGCTAAATGCACAGTATATTAAGTAAACAGCACACAACAGAATAATGAGAACTGCTCCGGTTTGAGAACCTAAAATATCGGAGGATAAACCCATAATAAATGGAATAATTGCTCCTCCGAATACTCCTGTAATCATCAATCCAGATATTTCATTGGCTTTTTCAGGTTTAAACTGAATGGCCATTGAAAATATGATTGAGAAAACATTGGCTATCGAAAAACCGATAATGGCAAATAGAGAGAATATTATGATTCTGTCAACGCTAAAAAGTAGCGCAATCAGTGCCACGACGGCAACTACTGTCGTTATTTTGAAAAATATAGAAGATGAGAATTTGGCAAGTAAAATAGCTCCGAGAAAAGCTCCTGCTGTACGAAACGCAAAATACATACTCGGCCCATATCCTGCATCAATTGAATTCATACCGCAACGCTCCATCAGTATTTTGGGAGCTGCGGTGTTGATCCCAACATCGACACCCACGACAAACACAATCCCCAAGAACAGAAATAAAATTGTTCTGTTTTTCAGGATACTGAATACATTTGCAAAAGTTGTAGTTTTACTTTCGAATTCTTCTTTTGGAGTTGGAGTTGCCATTAACCAAACGGTGGAAATCAGCGTAATTACTGCATATATTGGGAAGATATATTGCCAATTTCCGAGTTGGGATGCTGCAAATGCAGCAATAAAGGGACCACAAAATGAAGAAATGGCTTTTATAAATTGACCTGCCGTAAGGCTGGAGGTCAGTCTATCGCCTTTCACGACATTAGCAAGTAACGGATTTAATGAAACCTGCAAAATTGTATTAGCTATTCCCAGTAATACAAAGGCTAGCAAAGACATTCCAAAAGTATATTGAATAAGTGGAATAAACATTGCTAATATCGTAATGATATTACTCAATAAAACTGTTTTTTTTCGGCCAATTTTATTCATTAAAATTCCTGTAGGGATAGAGAAAATAAGAAACATGGAAAACAAAGCTACGGGAATGAGATTAGATAACGTATCTCTGAATTCGGGACTGTAATTTCCCAAAAGATCTTCCTTTACATGCATGGCTGTAATGCCTACAACATCACAAAATCCCATGATGAAGAATCCAAAAAGAACAGGAAGAATTTTAAAATTAGAATTTTCGGTTTTCATTAATTTGCATTTGTTTGTATTAGTTTAAATCAGAAAGTTTGTTCCTCTTCTGAATCCATTGAACTTAAAGCAAAGGCATAAGCGCCTAAAGCAATTGCTTTGCTTGCACCCAATTTAGAAATTGCAACTCCAATACGTTTTGCCGAATTGTAGTTAACCATTTTGTATGTTCCCGGAACATTGACTAGTGTAGAATTTCCTTTGAAAAATTCGCTTAATTCGTCTTCATTATCGAGGTTGAAAGCTTTCATTTGTAAGCGGGGGAATGTCTCCCCATTCAGTTTTCCAATACTTCCATTTAATTCTTCAATCAAAGCTGGCATGAAGAATTTAGATGCACCGGTAAGGCCTCCGCCGATTACAACGAGTCCATCAACGAGTGTTACGGCATGTGCAATAGTGTCTCCAGCTTCTTCACCTAGCTCGGCAAACGTTTTTAATGCTGCTTCTTTATTGCCATTTTTAGAGCCTTCAGCTATATCAAAAATATCTTTTGGAGTAAGATCGGATTGAGTGTCGCCTGAAAATTCTCCATACATACGTTTTATGGCTGATACTCCTACACTTTCTTCTGTAATACAATCGCGATGTTTTTTGTGACGAAACACCCAAACATCACCACCAGAACCATTGTCTCCCATATGAAGTTTACCGTTGGTTACCATTCCACCTCCAAATCCTGTTCCGAATGTTACTCCCAATAGGTTTTTGTAACGTTTTGCACTACCAGATTCAGATAATTTATGATTGATCTCAGGAAGAATTCCCGCAATTGCTTCACCATAAGTGAACAGATCTCCATCATTGTTTATAAAAACAGGAATTTTAAACTTTTCGTTTAAAAATGGGCCGAGTGCTATTCCTCCGCGAAATGCTTTCAGATTAGGTAAGTCTCCAATAATCCCATTAGCATAATCGGCAGGACCGGGGAATGCAAAACTGATGGCAACAGGATTTTCCGTTAACTGATTTTTTACTTTTGAAAATCCTTCCACAAGGGTTTCAAGACATTTTTGTAAATTATCTGCATTCGATGGAAGGCAGATAGGGTTTACAACTTCTTGAT
>JBBIID010000047.1:11684-12351 GCA_037446675.1 Paludibacter sp. | reverse complement strand
GTGTTGATGTTGGATTAATTTACAATCCTAAATACTTTATTGTTACCAATAGTAAATCTTATCGTCTCCGAACCGAAGATCCTAATTTTCTCACCCGCGATCAATTAATGGTTAGCGGTTATTTACTCGGAGAAAAAATTCATGTCATTGTCAATCACTGGCCATCGCGCTACGGCGGTGAAATGGCTTCACGTCCAAAACGTAATGCCGCGGCTGCTTTAACAAAATCGATCGCCGATTCTCTTTTTAAAACAGATCCAAAAGCTAAAATAATCATTATGGGAGATTTGAATGATGATCCAACGAATGAAAGTTGCGCAAAAGTTCTTGGTGCAAAAAAAGAATTATCGGACGTGAAAGACGGAGACCTGTATAATACATTATGGAAAACATTAGATAAAGGAATTGGCTCACTTGCTTACAACGATCAGTGGAATTTATTCGATCAAATAATTGTTTCGTCAGAACTGGCACATGGTGAAAAAGGCAAATTAAGATTATGGAAAGCCGAAGTATTTAATAAAGATTTCCTTACACAGCAGGAAGGAAAATACAAAGGTACTCCGTTAAGAACTCATGCCGGAGGTGCTTGGCTAAATGGTTACAGCGACCACTATCCGACGTTGATTTATTTATTTAAAGAAGACAAATAAGAAGCCCTTTTAAT
>JBBIID010000047.1:0-11674 GCA_037446675.1 Paludibacter sp. | reverse complement strand
AAAAGAGACAAATAATTTATTCCAAATTTGTCTCTTTTGTTATTTGTATAAATCTAAAAAAAATCGTTACTTTTGTACTTCATCAATCTTACGCTTCTTAATTATGGAATATACAACCTTACAGGGCAAATTAATCATGCCAGAATATGGTAGAAACATACAGCAGATGGTCGCTTATGCCCTTACTATCGAAGATCGCGAAGAAAGAACCCGGTGTGTAAAATCTATAATAAACACAATGGGAAACCTGTTTCCATACTTACGTGATGTAAACGATTTTAAGCACAAACTTTGGGATCATGTGGCTATTATGTCCGGATTTAAACTGGATATCGACTTCCCATACGAAATACTACAGGAAGAAAATTTGTACACACGCCCGGAAACGATTCCATATAAAAATTCCAGAATTAATTATCTCCACTACGGTCGCACGTTGGAGGAAATGATTGAAAAAGTTGGTGAATATCCCGAAGGCGAAGAACGAAATGAATTAATCCGCCTTATTGCCAACCAAATGAAAAAATGTTTCCTTACATGGAACAAAGAAGTGGTGGACGATCGTAAAATTTTTGATGATTTGCGCGAATTATCCAAAGGCAAAATCGATATTTCGGAAGATTTCTTCAAGTTAGTTGAATCCCGCGACGTGCTGTTCAACAAAAAGAACAAACCAAAGAAAAAGAAATAAAATTACACACGAAACATATTTCTCAGACAACAGTTAACTGAAAATCTATGTCATCATTCCAAATAGTAGGAGGTCGCAGACTTTCCGGCTCTATTACTCCTCAAGGTGCGAAAAACGAAGCATTACAGGTTATTTGTGCAGTGTTGCTTTCGAAAGAAACAATTACAATCAGCAATATTCCAGACATTCTGGACGTAAACAACCTTATTTCGTTGATGAGTGACATGGGCGTTGAAGTAAAAAAATTAAGCTCCGACACGTATTCATTTAAGGCCGAGAACGTTAATTTAGATTATCTTCAAACTAAAGACTTCTACAAAAAAAGTGCATCGCTCCGTGGATCGGTGATGATTGTGGGGCCGTTGGTAGCACGATTTGGGAAAGCATTAATCCCGAAACCGGGAGGCGACAAAATAGGACGCAGGAGATTGGACACGCATTTTTTGGGAATTCAAAAACTGGGAGCTGATTTTCGCTACGATCCTGACGCAAAAAGTTACGAAATTGAAGCCAAGAAATTAGTCGGTTGTTACATGTTGCTCGATGAAGCATCCGTAACCGGAACAGCAAACATTTTAATGGCTGCTGTTTTGGCCGAAGGTATTACAACTATATACAATGCAGCTTGCGAACCCTATTTGCAACAACTTTGCAAAATGCTCAACAGCATGGGAGCGAAAATTTCGGGTGTAGGTTCCAACCTCTTGAAAGTTGAGGGCGTAAAAAGCTTAAACGGTTGTGATCACCGGATACTTCCTGATATGATTGAAGTGGGTAGCTTTATCGGAATGGCAGCTATGACAGCATCCGAAATTACGATAAAAAACGTGGCTTACGACGAACTAGGAATAATTCCGGATAGCTTCCGTCGGTTGGGAATACAACTCGAACAACATGGAGACGATATATTTATTCCACAGCAAGACGATTACACAATAGAATCGTTTATTGATGGATCGATCATGACAATTGCAGATGCTCCGTGGCCAGGACTAACTCCTGACTTACTCAGTGTTTTTTTGGTAATTGCGGCAAAAGCGAAAGGAAGTGTGCTGATTCATCAGAAAATGTTCGAGAGTCGTTTGTTTTTTGTAGATAAATTAATTGATATGGGAGCTCAGATTATTCTCTGCGATCCACACAGGGCAACTGTAATCGGGCAAGGAAATCAGCTTCATTTGCGAGCATCTACCATGAGTTCGCCCGACATTAGAGCAGGTATTGCCCTTCTGATAGCCGCTTTGGCAGCAGAAGGGACAAGTACAATTCACAATATCGACCAAATTGACCGGGGGTATCAGGATATTGACAAGCGCCTAAATGCTTTAGGAGCTAAAATTACCCGAATTGACTAGTCAATTTTAAACCGAATTTCGAAACCTATTGATTAACCGAATTGTTTATTGATTTATAGTATCATTCATTCGTAGACATTTATATTAATTTATTATAATCAATTATTGGAGGAAAGCGTTATGTTAAACAAAAAAATTACAGATTTAATCAATAGTCAAATTAACAAAGAATTTTATTCTTCGTATCTATATTTGGACATCTCCAACTATTATTATGACAAAAACCTGAACGGTTTTGGAAACTGGTTCGCAATTCAAACCAAAGAAGAGTACGACCACGCTATGTTGTTCTTGAAATACTTGCAAAACAACGGCGAAAAGGTGGTTCTAAATACCATTGCAGCCCCCGACAAATCTTTTAACGATTTCAAGCAGCCATTAGCAGCATCGTTGGAACATGAAATGTTTATTAGCTCTTCAATTAACGACATCTATGCAGCCGCATATGAGCTAAAAGACTTTAAAACAATGCAATTTTTGGATTGGTTTGTAAAAGAGCAAGGAGAAGAAGAACAGAAATCCGATGATCTGAACAAGCGTTTCGATTTATTTGGAGCTGATACACGAAGTTTATACTTACTCGATGCCGAATTGGCAACACGAGTGTATAGCGCTCCTTCATTGGTGCTTTAAGCTTCTTAACTTGAGCTAATGTTATCCATCTTAATTCCTACATACAATTATAATATCACAAAACTTGTTTCGGAGCTACACAGACAAGCCATTGAGCAGCTCATCGAGTTTGAGATTATTGTAATGGAAGATGGATCAGACAAATTAACCGATTTCAATCACTCTGTTTGCGAATTATCCAACTGCAAGCAAATTGTTTTAAAGAAAAACATTGGACGTTCGGCAACTCGCAACAAACTGGCAGACATGGCAATCCATGAGCATTTATTGTTTATGGATTGCGATGCTGAGGTTTGTTCCAATCAATTTATCGAACGTTACCTATCCTTTTGTCACGAAGAATGCATCGTTATTGGTGGTACGGCTTACGACACCAAAGAAACGAATCCTGAATATAGCTTACGCCTAAAATACGGACGAAAGCGCGAAGCTCGTAATGCTATGGAACGAGGCAAAAATAATTTCGCCACTTTTAATTTTCTCATTTCAAAAACGATTTTCAATCAAGTTCGCTTCGACGAAACCATTCGTGGATACGGGCATGAAGATATGCTTTTTGGTCATCAATTACATCAATTGGGTTATGAATTTATTCAGATTGACAATCCTCTCATTCACAAAGGATTGGATTCAAATCGACTGTTCATAAAAAAAACTGAAGAAGCAACTCTTAATCTTTATTTACTTCATAAAACGGGTCGATATCCTTTTTTAGCTCAGGAATCGAAACTATTATCCTCTTTCTTACAATTAAACAGATTGGGATTAAAAGGGCTTCTTGCATTCAAATTCAGAGTAATCAACCAATTGCTGAACAATCAATTATGCAAGCAAAACCCGTCACTAGCATTGTACGATCTATACAAGTTATTGTATCTTTGTGAAACTTCACGGACAAAATGACAAGTTGTCAGGAAGAAAAAGAAAACTTTTCAGGGGAGGAATCGTTATCACTGTCAAAAAAGTCATCATACTGCTTTGGCATAAATTTCGCAAAGTGGATGATCGAAGATTCAATACGATAAATTATTTCAACATCTAATATATCTATTATTCATTTGCATTATAACGCAAAACAATGGAGATTATAAATTCAATTGAGCGACGCCGGTCGTGCAGGACATTTACAAACGAGAACTTAACCGTTTCTGATCGTGAAGAATTGGAAAAATTTATAAAATCCAACAATAAAGGACTCAACGATAAAGTTGTTGATTTTACTTTATTGGAAAAAGGCGATTCTAATGTACAAATGAAAATTCCTTATGGATTGATTCGTGGTAATAAAACGTATATATTCGGAAAAATACCTCCAACCAAAGCCGAAAGAATAAACTACGGCTATATGTTGGAAAAAATAGTGTTGAAAGCAACAGAACGAAACATTGCTACATGTTGGGTGGCTATGTTCGATCGCGAATACTTCAGTGAAATCCAGATTGAAAACGATCTTTCGGTTCCTTGCATTATCATTATTGGATACGCCGAAGAAAAGACATCAATAAAAGAAAAACTTATTCGCAAAGCAATAAAAGCCGATAAGCGAAAACCATGGGAGTCTTTATTTTTCAATTATGAGACAAAAGAACCTCTGTATGCGAAAGATATTATCACCTATGCCGAGACATTGTCAATGACACGCCTTGCTCCTTCTTCGGGCAACACTCAGCCGTGGAGAATATTTTACAATTCCGCTACCGAAGAATTTCATTTTTTCAAAAAAGTAATTAATCAAAATTACGAACTAAAAGGCGTACACGATATTGACATGGGCATTGCAATGAGCCATTTCGAGTTGGTTTCCAAAGGAAATGGATTGAACGGCAGCTGGCAAAACCAAGAATCTACAATTCAATCTATTGAAGATTTGCAATATATCATTACATGGAAATGTGAACAGAAACAATAAAAACATATAATTAAATTAATCAAAATTTTTAAGCAATATGAACATTAAACCATTAGCAGATCGCGTGTTGGTAAAACCAGCACCGGCAGAACAAAAGACTATTAGCGGAATTATTATTCCTGATTCAGCGAAAGAAAAACCGTTGAAAGGTGAAGTATTGGCAGTTGGCAACGGAACAAAAGATGAAGAAATGGTAGTTGCAGTTGGCAATAACGTGTTGTATGGCAAATATGCAGGCACAGAACTCGAATGGGAAGGTGAAAAATATTTGATCATGCGTCAGTCTGATATTCTGGCAATTATCTAATTGAGAGTCTAAAAATGGTAAATTGTAACAATTAAATTGTAAATAAAAAAACTATGGCAAAAGAAATTTTATTTGATATCGATGCCCGCGACCAGTTGAAACAAGGTGTTGACGCGTTGGCAAATGCAGTGAAAGTAACATTAGGCCCTAAAGGTCGTAACGTAATTATTGAGAAAAAATTCGGAGCTCCACACATTACCAAAGATGGTGTTTCGGTAGCTAAGGAAGTGGAATTAGAAGATCCATTCCAAAATCTTGGAGCTCAATTAGTGAAAGAAGTAGCTTCGAAAACCGGTGACGATGCAGGTGATGGAACTACAACTGCAACCGTACTCGCACAATCAATCGTTAGTGTTGGATTGAAAAACGTAACTGCGGGAGCAAATCCAATGGATTTGAAACGCGGTATCGACAAAGCGGTAGCTCAGGTTGTAAAAAGTCTTAAAGACCAGGCACGTATTGTTGGCGACGATTATGATAAAATTGAGCAGGTAGCTACTGTTTCTGCTAATAACGACGAAGAAATTGGTAAGCTGATTGCAGATGCAATGCGCAAAGTTTCGAAAGATGGTGTAATCACTATAGAAGAAGCTAAAGGAACCGACACAACCATCGAAGTTGTTGAAGGTATGCAATTCGATCGCGGTTACATCTCAGCTTATTTCGTAACCAACACCGAAAAGATGGAAGTAGAAATGGAAAAACCGTTCATCCTTATCTACGACAAAAAAATATCTAATCTTAAAGAACTTCTTCCTGTATTGGAGCCTGCTGTACAAACAGGCCGTCCATTATTAATTATAGCCGAAGATGTAGACAGCGAAGCACTTACAACATTGGTTGTAAACCGCTTACGCGCCAATCTGAAAATCTGTGCTGTAAAAGCTCCTGGCTTTGGCGATCGTCGTAAAGAAATGCTCGAAGATATCGCTATTCTTACTGGAGGTGTAGTAATTTCGGAAGAAAAAGGCATTATGCTCGACCAAGCAACTTTAGAAATGTTGGGTACTGCCGAAAAAGTAACTGTAAACAAAGACAATACAGTTATTGTAAACGGTGCCGGAGCAAAAGAAAACATTGCAAACCGTATTGGTCAAATCAAGGCTCAAATTGCTCAAACAACATCTGACTACGATCGCGAAAAATTACATGAACGTTTAGCTAAACTTTCCGGCGGCGTAGCTGTTCTTTATGTAGGAGCTGCTTCGGAAGTAGAAATGAAAGAGAAAAAAGATCGCGTAGACGATGCATTAAGTGCAACTCGTGCAGCTATCGAAGAAGGAATTGTTCCCGGTGGTGGTGTAGCTTACATCAGAGCCATCGATTTGTTGACAGATTTGAAAGGAGCTAATGATGATGAAACTATTGGTATTGAAATCGTTAAACGTGCAATTGAAGAACCTCTTCGTCAAATCGTGTTGAATTCAGGAAAAGAAGGTGCTGTAGTAGTACAAAAAGTTCGTGAAGGTAAAGCAGATTTTGGTTACAATGCACGTACCGATGTTTATGAAAACTTCTTTGCTGCCGGAGTGGTTGATCCAGCTAAAGTAACACGTGTTGCATTGGAAAATGCAGCTTCGATTGCAGGAATGTTCCTTACAACCGAATGCGTGATTACTGAAAAGAAAGAAGATAATCCTGCTCCACAAATGCCTATGGGCGGCGGAATGGGCGGTATGATGTAATTCAATTGACAGTTGACAATGAATTACAAATTGTCAACTGTACATTATCCACTGTCAACTAAAAAGAACTATCTTCCCGTCGGCGAAATCCGGTGGACTTCTATATATAAATCGAAATCCTTGCTATCTACGGACGGCAAGGATTTTTTGTTTTCAATTCAGGTATTTGATTTTCGGATTAAGCCTTCGAGATCCTCATTTCGCAGAGCTTGCAGTCGAAAGTGAGCTTGTAAACTTGACTGTTGTTCTTCAAAAATAGTGGTTCTTTAAATTCAGACTTGTATCCTTCTTTCGGACACCAACCCATCGTATATTTGATGCAGTGTTTTGTAAACATTAAAGGAACACCTTCTTCCGCTTTGACTTCAAATCCGGGCATAATCTCCTCTACTCCATGTTCTCTGTAAAATTCTTCAGAAAGCTTATTGGTTACATTTCCTAAATAAGTCAGTTTTTTTGCCGGATATTCTGCATTCGAACCTTCCTTTCTTGATTCCCTCGCATAACTTTTTTCTCGTTCGGTACTAAGCATTTCAATGGCTTGTCGTCTCCACTCGCTCAATTGCGAAACAGGGAAAAACCACGGTTCGGAAATATCAATGTGAATTTCGGAAGCTTGATAAATGGTATTTCCTAGTTTTGAAAGTTGATTTTTGATATTATCGTGTACTGTTTCCGGCTTTTGAGCAAGTTGTTTTCCACAACTTACTGAATAAGTGCACGAAATATTATCTTCATCCATTAACTGAAGTGTAAAACCATTTTCCGATTCTTTAAAAAACAACTTCACTCCTATTTTTCGTTCTGCTGTTTTCCCTTTTAATACCTTTTCAAAAGCCTGATCCTGATTTCGGTATAACATCACTCCGACATTCATATTCGGCATTTCTGCTGGAAGTATTCGCTTCCGATCAACACTATTTACTCTGAAACCCGTTAAATCACCTTGCTTATTGATGAAACAAAGTCCATCTCCATTGTTCAGCAAGTTACCATTTTGAACTTCAAAAAAATTGCGTCCGATATAAGTTACCTTGCCAATCGGTTCGCCCAGCGATTTTGGCGTTTCTGTCTGAATAATATCCGCTTTTCTTCCATGTAGAAAATAGTCGGTAGAGCTTCGGCGAAAGCTTTTTTCAGGATTTGGTTCAAAAAAGAAAGTGGTTTTGCCCGAAGAAGCACGTTTAAAATTAGAGCTTCCGTCTAAAATAGCATCCAGTTTCTTTCGATAATAAGAGGTGATATTCTTCACATAATCAACATCTTTCAAACGTCCTTCAATTTTAAACGAAGTGATGCCGGCCTTCAACATTTCTTCCAGAGAATAGGACTGATCCAAATCTTTCAACGAAAGTAAATGTTTATTTTTTGCCAACATATTACCATCTGCATCCAGCAGATGATAAGGCAAACGGCAGTATTGCGCACATTGCCCCCGATTGGCACTCCGTCCACTCATGGCTTGGCTCATGTAGCATTGACCGCTGTAACTTACACACAACGCACCATGCACAAAAGCTTCAAGTTCAACATCTGTTTTCGATGAAATTTCTTCAATCTGTTTCAACGTCAGTTCGCGTGCTAACACTACACGGGAAAAACCAACATCCTGCAAGAATTTCACCTTTTCAGCAGTTCTGTTATCGGTTTGAGTGCTGGCGTGAAGCGAAATAGGTGGTAAATCGAGTTTCAGAATTCCCATATCCTGAACAATCAATGCATCGGCACCAACATTATAAATCTGGTGAATCAGCTTCTCAGCATCAAGCAATTGATCGTCAGTTAAAATTGTATTCAGCGCAACCAACACTTTTGCACGATATTGATGTGCATAACGAACCAATTTCTCTATATCTTCAATTGAATTTCCGGCAGCAGCACGCGCACCAAAGTGAGAAGCACCGATATAAACAGCATCAGCACCATGATTTACCGCTTCCAAACCACATTCAAGATTTTTCGCCGGAGCAAGAAGTTCGACAGAACGTTTAACCATAAACTAAAAACAGGAATTAATGTATGGTCGTAAGGTCGTATGGAGTTTCCTGATATACAAAATAGTTGAGCCAGTTGGTGAACAACAAATTCGCATGGCTTCTCCAGCGAACCAGTGGTTCATTGTTCGGATCGTCGTTCAGATAATAATTGCGTGGCATATCTATCGGCAATCCTTTCGCCAAATCACGCTTATATTCAGTATCGAGTGTATTTGGAGAATATTCAGAATGTCCGGTAATGAAGAATTCACGTCCGTTGCGAGCCATTACCATATACACGCCCGATTCAGGCGATTCTGAAAGAAGCGTTAACTCGGGATTTTTCAAAATATCTTCTGCACGCACTTCGGTGTGACGGCTATGCGGCACATAAAAGATATCGTCGAAACCACGGAAAATCGGGTTCAGTTTATCAAAATTTACATGTTCGAAAACACCAAACATTTTTTCCTGCAACGAATATTTTGGGATTCCGTAATAATGATACAATCCGGCCTGAGCTGCCCAACAAATAAAGAAAGTAGACGTAACATGATTTTTCGCCCAATCCATTATTTTGGTAATCTCATTCCAATAGGTCACTTCAGTAAATTCCAATTGTTCAACTGGCGCTCCGGTAACAATCATTCCGTCGTAATTGCTCTGCTCAATCTCATCAAAAGTTTTATAGAAAGTCATCAGATGCTCTATCGGTGTATTTTTCGAAGTATGACTTTCCATGTGCATAAAGTCAATCTCAATTTGCAAAGGAGAGTTCGACAGCAAACGAATTAAATCAGTTTCGGTAGTAACTTTTATTGGCATCAAATTCAGAATCAAAATCTTCAGCGGGCGAATTTCCTGCGAAGATGCACGATCCGAATCCATTACGAAAATATTTTCTTTCAATAATTCGTCTACTGCCGGTAACGTAACAGGAATATTTAATGGCATGTTAATTTAGTTTGTAAAGTTTGTAAAGTTCATAAAGTTCGTAAAGTTTGTATTTAGCTATCTTGCTTTTAAACTTTTCAACTTTAGAAACTTTCTAACTCTGTTTTAATAATATTTTCTATAGATCTCCCAATAGGCAGAACTTCCGATAAAGTCATCGAGAAAAGCATTCAGTTTTTCGAGCAACAATACCGATTTAGGATGAACAACCCAAGCTAATTGTTGTTCAAATCCAATTGGTAATGAAATATCGATATTCGGGTATCGCTGTTTCAATACTCTTGCAAACTGTTCGTCGCAAATAGTATATTTTATCCTTTTTTCAGCCACCAAACGAACCAATTGTTCGGTGCTCAAATTTTTCACTTCAAAAATATGAATAGTATCAGCTATCTCGTTAGCCAAATGTTCCAACCTCATTTTAAACGGCGAATTGTATTGAATATAGATACTGTCCTTCGCCAATTGATAATGAGTTTTTATGCGTGGCGCATGGGTAGAATCGTCGGCAATTCGCTGTACTAGCACCTGCTTGGCCGTCATTAATGGCTTCGTAAATGCAGCCCGATGATTCCATTCTGTTGTTACAGGTATCAAGTTGGCAATAATGTCATAATCACCACTTTCCACCTCATTCAAACAGATTTTCAAATCACTCTGCTCGGTAATAACCAATTCCAATCCCAAACTATCGGCAAATGCTTTTACAATTTCGTATTGAAAACCATAAACGCTGTCTCCTTTTGTAGCAAAACCCAGTCTGCTGCTATCGGTCAAGACCGAAAGTCGCCCTGAGTCCATAATACTTGGCAAATCGTGAACCCGGCTTCGGACATTTCTTATCCAAAGTACCGAAACAATTATGGTTACAAGCACCAATACTACAGTGATTATTTGTATTTTCTTTCGCATGTCGGAAACTTTATCACAAAACAATAAAAAATTCACATGGGAAAATATCAATCATAAAAATTCCACGAAATTCCCATTTTGAAAATCGCAGGATTCAAAGCATAATTTGGCATAGAGAAATAAGCTCCTTTCATAAAAAGCTCATTCACGTTATAGTATTCAAAGAAAAATCTTGTTCTTTTCAAATGAAAATTGAGATATGCATTCATCAACGGATAATTTCCAATTTTGGTCGTCGATTGTGTATAAAACTGTCCGGTTGCAGGCATATAAGCCGGGGCATAATAATCAGTATGATAGCGCACATTCACGCCAAACTGCGTTGTCAACACCTTAAACCACAAATCATGATAATACAAATTGTGGTACAACGAAAGCATGGGCAACGGCAACATGCTTTTTTGAGAGCTTATTTGGTAAATCGCATTATTTTCCAACGCAAACTTCCCGAAATGAAAATCCTGCTTCAGATTTGCTGATAATACCTGAATGTTCCCTCCGAACTGAGCAGGCAAAGCATCATTATTAAAATACACGAAATTGGTTATGTTCTCCACTCCAACGTTTAATGAAAATCTGCGCGTCGGAATGGAAAAAGTTCCGCCAACATTGGTTCGGTATGTTTTAGTAAAGTTATTATCCCACTGGAAATGATTCGAGCGATAATACTGATAATAAAACGAAGGCTCATCGCTGCGCACAAAACCATTGGCCACCAGCGCAATACTATCGTTCCACAATTTAAAGAAACCTCCCAAATTTCCTTTCAAAAGAAAATCGCCGATTTTATAACCGAGCAAATCAAACTCAGCCTGAATATTATATTTAAAAATCTTTCCTCTCTGCTTCGAAAGAATTCCACCAACTTTCGTATTCGATTCCAGTTTTATTGTTTGCAAAGTATCTTTTAAATAATAAAAACGTTGCACCTCGTTTTCTACATAAGCCGTCAATCCGAAATCCAACCATTTGTTGAACTCCTCTTCCATATTAACAAATAAATTATTTGTATAAACCTGCATTGAAGTGGTATCGCGTGTTTTTGTTCCTCCCAGATAAGTATTAGCATAAAACTCAGTAGCCACTGCATCCTCGTAATATCTTTTGCTGTAAGTATCGAGTTTGAACGTATGTACAAAACGGGTTACCGGCACATAGTCCAATCGCACTGAGTCCTGATTTATTCGAACTGGGCGCTCAATTCCAATGGAATATTGATGATTATAGAATATTTGACTTTGCTTAAAATTTG
>JBBIID010000046.1:0-12353 GCA_037446675.1 Paludibacter sp. | reverse complement strand
CTCAATCGATAAATAAAACAGAAAGGAGTTTGAATAATTCAAACTCCTTTCTGTTTTATTATTAATGTACAATTTAGTCACCAATAGGAATTTCACTAATCTGCTTTATATTACCCAAATTACTATAATCGTATTGATACAATCCATCTTCGGCAATCATCATTAAATTATTATTGTATGGAATGACATCAAATCCATCAAATCCCCGATAATGCGCCAATTGGTTCGAATCTATTTTTTGAGAATTAGTAACATCAAAAATCTTCAACCCATCATCGCACAAAAAAAGCTTATTACTATCAATACCAAGCCCTTTAGGATTTACCATATCGTAGGCTGCTATTTGTCGCGGAGAATCAACACTGCTCACATCTATCACAAACAGTTTGTTTATATTCTGTCCGCAATTATTTCCTGAACGAACGGTAACGTAGGCAAGATCGTTTTCAACCACAACAGGATCGCAACCAAAAATATGACTTGTAAACGATTTGTATTCCGGTTGAAGAGGATTCTGAACCGAATAAATCACCATTCCTGCAGGCGTTCCCATAAACATATTATCTTTATAGCTGAATATTGTTTCCACATTCCAACCCAAATAAATATTATCCGAGACTTTCTCCGGACTTCCGGCATCCAGTCTGAAAATGCTCATTGCACTATTAATTACAGTATACAAATAACCTTCGTATATAGTGAAACGCGACATCGAACCTGCAATTCCATTTGAGTTTGTCGGAACAACTGTTGCATCGTATTCGGCAGTCATCGCCTGAGGTTGCCCCCAGCCCCAATACCATCCACCAGTATATTTGTCGGGTTTTTCAGTTCTTTCCTTAAGTTCCCAACCCACTACTATTCCTGTAGAATCTCCATTATAACACATATTATAATCAAATCGATATCCATTGTCGATCACGGGCAAGGCCGTTTCAAAAACATTCTCCAGTCGACCTTTCAGCTTCGGTTGAGCCGGATTGGCAATATCAAACCATACTAAATCGACATACGAATCGGCATAAAGCATATTGTTTCTAATAGACAAATCGGCATTCCCAATCAACTCAATAAAACCAATAATTTGGGGATGTGAAGGATCTCGGTTATCAATAATATGAATCCCTTTCTCCGGTTCCGAAATATATAAATATCCATCATAGAAGCACATTTTGCCAACTTTGCCTATCGCTTGTGGTTCGGCAACTACTTTTACTGAACCACGAAAAGTGGCTGCATCCATGAAAACCGGTTCGTTTATTTTATAAGTCACCAGCTCGGAAACCTTATCGGTACAGCCAAGAAGTACTGCAAACGACGAAATAATAATACTGATGAATATAATTTTTTTCATAACATTGCTAATTTGCGGATCATCTTTCGATGTTAATATTTTTGCACATCGCCAATTTTACCTATAAATAAAATGACCCCTGTACTTTTCTCACGAATCATAAAAACAAAGGGTTTGTCCACTCTCACAATCGGATAAATGGGCACAGAAGTATTTGTAAACTCAATAGCAGTCACTGCAGCTGCTTCCGTTCCTTCTTCGTCAACCGTTATATATGTTTTCTGAATTATTTGCGATATTAAAAGCTGAATATCTGATATTTTTGAAAAATCAGCACGGTATGTGAATGCCTGCCGCATTCCCATATCTTCGAGCATTAGGTTTAAACTAAATGTATTTTCAACTTTGAATCGCGGGAAAAAAAGTTTAATTTCCTGATTATTCATTTTCCCTAATACTTCTCCAAAACTTTTATTGTTAAGAATATCCAATACATCGTTCGTGGTTTTATTTTCGGAAGGAAGAATCAAGGTCATCGTAAAGGCCTTATTACCGTACGGAAGTTCGACATACTGAGCCAGGTCATCTTCGTAATACGAAAATGTATCCTGTTGCTGCATAATGTTAACTGCCGAGGCTTGCTTCAATTCGTTCGTAAAATTAGCTTCCAGTGTTTGTTTTTTGTCAAATTTGCTTCTCCAAATTCCTTTGAAATAAACTGCATTTATCAAATACATCATTGCATCCGGCGTTATTTCGGTTAAAATCGTCGGAATTAGTTTATTTGTTTTCTTTGCGCACCAATTGTTGATCGTGTCCAACGCCCACGCTTTCGAAAAATCGATTTCTTTTACATACGCTCCAAAATAATTCTTGTTCACATCCAAAAAATCCTCTTTTATAGGAAATCCTGTGCGATACCACAAAGAATTGGCAATACTAAGCCTCGTACTAGGATCTATCCCCGGAAGGGTTGTTTGCATAATTTTGTAGTAATCATTAATATCGTCTTCCGACAAACCTGACATTTTCAGAGCTTCTTCCATTTCTGTTTTTGTTTCACCTGCTGCACCATTCCATGCCATTCCCAAAGCAATGCTGGCACTCAACGGAGAAATAAACACATTGCTTTCATCTGAGTTCTGAATCGTCTTTTTAAGCAAATCAAAGGCAAATTCATTGTCTTCAGAAACTCTTTGCTGCTGGCTTGCTTTCAAAACAATAGGCTTGGCATCCTCGATTAAAAGAGGATCGTTGGAGTCGCACGAAACTGCAACAACAGACAAAGCAAATAATAAAAAAATAATTTTTTTCATATATCTCGTTGATAAAAGTTACACAGAATAAATCGTTTTATATCATATCCAAAAATCTAAATATTTATCGAATCCCGGTATCGATATTAATGGTTGTCGAAACTGTTTCATTTGTATCAATAGTAATATTTAATGGCATATTTGTGACTACTCCGCCTGCCGAACGGGGTGTTTCCAGACCAACAATATATTTACCGGGCGAAAGAGTCACTTCAAAATTGCCATCCATATCCGGATGGATATTACATATCTTCACCGTCTTTGATCGATTCCAGACTACAGTTTGCCATTGCTTGTATGTTTCCTCAGTAGGTAGACATTCTGATTTTGGAGGAACTGTTTCTACCGGACACAAAGGTCCAATAGATATTCTTCCTTTCAGCGTTCCGGTTGCTACATTTTCGCGAACAAAATGTATATTGTAACGATCGCAGCATGGAGCAATCAAATTAAGTGTATCTTTTCCTTCCAGTTGAATATACTTTTCAGCATCATTGTTTAATTGAATATTTGCATTCTGATCAAAATCAAAGTTGCAATACAATCCTAATAATGGATAATTTTTGGTTTGAGGCAATATCGTCAGTTTTCCGTAAGCAATTAAAGTATCGTTTCTTACTGCTCCGAATATCCCATTCTTTTTGAGCAACAAAAAGTCAAAATCTTTCTCAAAACCATTTCCGGCAAAGCCTCCTGAAGTCCCCACAACTTTCCAAACGCCATATATATCCTGATTGTTCTCCGGAATAATGTCGGTTGAATAATACTTGGTCGACAGTATATCATCCAACGGTTTGAGACTGATCATTTCCGTTTTACAACTAATAATCAGAAGCGAGACACATGCTAGGAGTACAAATCGTGATAATTTCATTTTAAGGTATAAATTTAATTACAACTATTTTCGCTCAATTTTTCACGCAATTGCTCAATTTCTTGTTTTATTAGCGCTGGCTCATTAAAATATTCGAAAGTGACCTTGTGCTTTTCTCCTGTCGATAAAACAACCTCCAACCACTCGGCACCTCCATCAGCACAATCGGGACAACCGTTCATCTCAGGCAAATCAAAGAAAGCATTAATATTAAGATCGGTATTTATTGAATTCCATATTTGTGCATTCGTTTTTTCAGTTTTAGTGATAGGAATGACATCTTCCGTCCAGCCGGAACAATAATAGGTCGAATTATTTTGAGTCATGGTTAAATCGTGTTTACAATAACCTCCACACATACCAAAAGAAGTTCCATAACGGATCTCACTTATCAGATTTCCGTTATCTTCGACACAAGCAGTTAAACTCACAAACAAAAAAAGGATGAAAATCAGGGGCTTCAATTTCATAGTCGTTGTTTTTATAATTTGAATCTAACTCCTGCGTTCAGTCCAATTACAACTGGTTGATCTGTTCGGGCACTAATTGGTTGTTCATTATCAAAGTAATATGAGAATTTAGGTTCAAAATAAATTCCTATATTCCGTTGCAGATTAAACATTCCTCCGACAGCAGCATTTGCTGACCATTGCAATCCTTCGATGTTTGTTTCGGCATTGGTGGTAACAATTTCTGTTCCAACATATTCGTTTTGAGTATAAATAGATCGTAATCCTTTTTCAACCATCCCACCTCCTGAAAAATACACTTCCCATTTTCTATCTTTCCAAATAGGAACGATAAGATTTACCGGGATTCCCAAATAATGCAATGACAAATCAGCATCGTAATGGGAAATTTTATTTTCTTCGAAAAAAGTGTTCAGATAAGTATAGACCAACCCTGTTTCGATGCCCAAACGGTCCGAAATTTCTTTTCTCACAGTTAATCCAAACGAAAGAGGAGTCGAAAAACTTTTATTGGAAAAATCATCGGCTCTCAAGATTCGGGTATAACTTGTTGCCGCTTTCACCAAATTTCTATTCCCTACTTCTGAAAAAAACATATCGTTTGGTTTAGCCACCGTCGCATTTCCACTCGATCCGAAAGCTGCTGCAAGAAGCCAATTTCGCTTTTTCTTGGATTTCGGTTCAGGAACATCTTTTGATTCTATAGCTGGCAATTCGTCTATCTTTTTAATAGTTTTTTTAGGATTGATGATCGTATCTGCTGAAGCTTCGGCAATAATTGACTTTTGACTCTCGCGGCTATTTTGTTTCTCTAGGTTATTGTTTATATCCTGCTTTGTGGTTTCAACAGAGTTACTTATTTTGCTTTCTTCGATCAGCTTTTCCTTTATCAAGCTACTTTCTTCACTTCTGCTAACAATTTCCTTTTTAATTTGCGGTGCTTGTTTCAACCCAGAATCCTGATTATCTTGTACTTTTGCGTAATCGTTAGCTGGGGAGTTTGCTTCATCTTTATCAAACTCATTCTTTTGATTTGACAAATTCTTATCTAGAAAGTTCTGTTTCTCAATTTGTTCATAGGACAGCTGATTCGTGGAATCGTCCACCAACGGTTGTATGCTGATAAGCAAAGCAAGCATGGCAGCCGAACCTATCACAAACCACCACAAAATTGGTTTTCGGCGTTTTTGATGAAGCTTTTCTTCCAATCGCTCCCACGCATCGGCATCTACGGGCATTTGATGCCCTTCCAGCTTCTGTTTTATCAGTTCGCTAAACGGATCCTGCGGTTCAATATGTTGTTTATTATCTTTCATTTTTCTTATTTCAATAAATCCTGAATACTTTTCTGAAGAATTTTTCTTGCTCTCATAAACTGTGACCTCGAAGTCGCCTCGTTGATGTTTAGCATTTCTGCAATTTCAGCATGAGAATAACCTTCAATTGCATATAAGTTGAACACAGTACGATAACCTTCAGAAAGTTTCGAAATACAAGCCATCACATCATCTGCCGAAATCTTATCTAACACAGACACCTCCGTGTCCTCTATGGCATATTCAAAATCATCTATGCTGGAACTCAGTTTTAAGGCATTGGTTTGCCTCAAATATTCCAAAGCTGTAGTCACAAAAATTCGCCGCACCCACCCGGCAAAAGCTCCAATTCCCGAATATGAATCTATTTTTGTAAACAATTTAATGAACCCATCCTGCAACAGATCCTTGGCTGTTTCCATGTCGCTCACGTACCTGAAACACACGGACAACATGGCTGGTGCGTACAGCTCATAGATGGCTTTTTGTGCCCATGGCTTCCCGTCCCTGCATCCGGCTATCAGCTGTTGTTCATCAGTTGTACGCGTCTTCAGCTCCATATTCTTCTACTACAAGATGAGATTAGTTCAATAAACGTTGCATCTATTTTAGTTACAAATATAAACAAAAACAAATCAACCTGCTTTTGAGAAATAAAAAGCAGGTTGACATATATTTTGAGATAGAAAATTCCTTTATAAATCTAGTAATCCATCGGGAAGATCTACATAAATAATCTTTTTTTCGTGATCAATATCTTCGATATATTCTTCCCCGGCAGGAATTAGCAATTCATCATCTTTTGTAGGGATTACAAACAATACATTTTCTGTAGTTTGGTCTACTTCCGAAATTTTCCCGATTAATCCTTTCGCTTTATCCACTAACTCAAATCCGGCAAAATAATCCAGTTCGATTTCCGCATCTTCTACTTTCTCCAAAAACTTTTTGGGTAAATAGATTGTTTGGCCAACAAAAGTGCGCGCCTGCTCTTCTGTGGTCACGCCATCCAGTTTCAACAATCCAGTGGTATTTCCTTTAAAACGATATTCGTCGAGAAAGAAAGGAACTAAAATACCTTCCATCTCAAATATAAAATAAGGAACTTCTTCACGATCGAACACATCAGACGTGAACGAAAAAGCCATTTCACCACTTACACCGTGCGGTTTCGTAACTTGCCCTATTGGAAAAACTTCTGTTTTTAGAATCATATTAATAAGTTGCATTTACAGAAAATCGCAGAAACACAAAGCTTTTTCAATTACATTCTACCTTGAGTTTTTGCGATTTTGATATACGTTTTTCGTTAATCTATTCTATCACAGTCACCCAACCATGCGTATCAGGCTCATCGCCATATTGAATAGCACGAAGTTTATTGTATAATTTTTCGCAGACAGCACCTGGTTTTCCATCTTTGGAGAATACATACGATTTCTTCTCATCAAAATCGTCGATACGTTCGATAGGACTGATTACCGCAGCTGTACCACAAGCACCAGCTTCTTCGAAAGTAGCCAATTCATCAACAGGAATGGCACGACGCTCCACTTTCATTCCCATTTCTTCGGCCAACACCATTAAACTTTTGTTGGTAATGGAAGGCAATATGGAACTCGATTTTGGAGTTACATAAGTATTTTCTTTTATTCCGAAAAAGTTTGCAGCTCCACATTCGTCTATATATTTCTTCTCTTTTGCATCAAGATAAAAAATATTGGAATAACCCATTTCATGCGCACGTTGTCCGGCAACTAAACTAGCTGCATAATTCCCTCCAACTTTATATTTTCCCATTCCGAGCGGAGCAGAACGGTCATATTCGCGCATAATTACAAATGGAGTCGTTTGGAATCCTCCTTTAAAATAAGGACCTACAGGTGTCACAAAAACAATGAACATGTATTCAGTTGCAGGTTTTACACCAACCTGAGCTCCCGTACCAAAAAGTACCGGGCGAATATACAACGACGCTCCCGACTCGTAAGGCGGCACAAAACGTTCGTTCATTTTTACCACTTTCAACACGGCTTCTTTAAATACTTCCACCGGAACTTTTGCCATCAAAGTACCTTCGCTCGAATCCTGCATGCGCTGAGCATTTTCATCCATGCGGAAAATACGGATTTTTCCATCTTTTCCACGAAATGCCTTAAGTCCTTCAAACGATTCTTGTCCGTAATGAAGAGCAGTAGCAGCCATGTGAATGTTTAGATACTCGCTTTCGTGAACTTCCAACTCGCCCCAAGCTCCATTTCGGTACTCGCATCGTACATTGCAATCGGTCTTTATATAGCCAAATGCAATATTGCTCCAATCTATATTTTCCATAATTATGTAATTTTCAATTTTATCGTTTACAATTTCTACTTCAAATTATCAACTGGCTTTCGTTTCCCATATTGAAAAGCAAATCGATAATGCTTAAGTTTGGCAAAAATCCAAATTTTTGATCAAAAACCTGATAGTAAGGCTTCTGGTCTGAGTTTATATTTTCTTTTTTGGGATGAATAAGTTCACGGAAATCCGTCACATCATTATCTAATGCTGACTTGTATTCAGTCGTTAGCTGAATTTCAGCATCTAAATCCAAAAGTTCCAATACCTTTTGTTGAATTTCCCAATTAAAATCCCAAAGGAACTCCCACTTTTTCTCGTAAAACGGAAGTAAATCATCCTTGTAATATTCGAAAAACGGAGTCGAATTATAGGCCGATTCTATCGATTTCCAATGATGAAGTTGCCAATCGGTATGATCCGAAATCCGCATATCGCGTGTCAAAACCTTTTCGCCTCCCGGCTTTACAACCGGTATGCTCAGCGCCATTATTCCATTAGCAGTTGCTATATGGCAACGATTTCTGTACGTTTGCTTCATATAGAAATCGCTGTTCTCCAAAAGAATATCATCGGCATTCTTCATTTCCGAATAATATTCCACAGGAGCTAAATAAGCTATCGTAAAACAAGCTTTTTCCATGCTTGATACGCCCAACAAATTATCTTTCTGCGTTTTTGAAGAAGCGATTGAAGCGGATTTTTCCGTTAAACCAGCCTTTGTCTTTGTCCAACGACAACCAAACTAATACCGGACGACCTACGATATGATCCTCTGGCACAAATCCCCAATAACGCGAATCGGCAGAATTGTGGCGATTATCACCCATCATCCAATAATAATCCATTTTGAAAGTATAAGTTTTTGTTGGTTTATCGTTTATGTAAAATTCTCCGTCTTTTACTTCAAATTTATTATGTTCGTACACTCGTATAGCACGTTCATAAATCGGATAATTATAGCTATTCAAAGCCAATGTTGCTCCTTTTTTCGGAATCCAGATCGGGCCATAATTGTCGCGAGTCCATTTCTTGCCACCACCCAACGGAAATACATCACCATTAAACAAATCCTGTTCAATTAATATATTTTTCACTCCGGCAATCTTCTGTACTTTCGAATAAGTTTCTTCATTCATTGGAAAATGGTAAACCGGCAACGATCTATCCAAGCCTAAATAAGAAATCAAATCAGCACTTTGGTCGTTGTCCAGCAATTTGATATCATCCACGCTAACACCCAATTTATCAAACATTTCACCGGTGATTCTTGTACCATCTGTCTGAACAAAGTAATTAAATTGTACTCCCGGAATTTTTTCCTGATTTTTACCATTGACAATTACCTGATTGTTTTTGATCTCCATCCAATCACCCGGGATAGCCACACAACGTTTTACGTAATTTTCGCGACGATCCACCGGACGATAAACAATGTCCCCAAATTCAGCTTTGTTGTTGTTCACTGCATCGCGACCGTAGATGTGGCATAGCGTGTAATAATCTGGATTTTGCTGTTTCACGGCAACCGTATCTCCTGTCGGAAAATTGAATACCACAATATCGTTTCGTTCAATCTCGTCAAAACCTTTCAGCCTTTTATATTCCCACTGCGGATGTTCAATAAACGATTTGCAATCCAAAACAGGGAATGTATGTTGTACTAATGGGAACGAAAGCGGAGTATTCGGTACTCTCGGACCGTAACTGGCTTTACTTACAAAAAGGAAATCTCCGACCAACAAGCTTTTTTCGAGCGATGAACTTGGAATTTGATAATTCTGGAACAAAAACGTATTGATAAAATAGACAGCTACAAGCGCAAAAACTATCGCATCCACCCAGCCCATTACTGAAAGTACTGTTTTATTTTTCGACTTTTTCCACCATGTCCAAGGAATGAAACGGGTGATAAACGCGTCGAATATGAATGGCAACAAGAGTAACCACCAAAAAGTACCCACCCAAATGACGAACAGAATATATACTACACACCATATAATGGCTTTTATCCATTGTTTTAATGGTTTTTTGAACCGGGAGACATTTTGTTCTGAACTCATATACCTTATGTTTTTAACTTATTGTTTATCTTTATTATTTTCAATCTGAGAGCTTAAAATTTCAACAAATCATTCATCCCTAAAAGCCCCTTTTTGCCTGCTGTAAATTCAGCAGCAACCACTGCACCCAGCGCAAATCCTTCGCGACTTTTAGCGTCGTGAGTCATTTCAATAGAATCAACAGCCGATTCGTAACGAATGGTATGAATGCCCGGCACCTGACCTTCACGAATCGATTTGATGGCAAGGTCTGTAGGTTTTGTTTCCGTTTCTTTCGACCAGTTATCTTTTCTATTGAGATTTTCCAGAATTCCTTCGGCAAGCGTGATAGCCGTTCCGCTCGGAGCATCCAACTTTTGAGTATGATGAACTTCAGTCATTTCCACATTATATTCGGGAAATTGATTCATAATGCTCGCTAGATATTTATTAACCACCATAAAAATGTTTACCCCCAAGCTGAAATTGGAAGCCCAAAACAACGTCTTTCCTTCCGCTTCGATAATTGCTTTCAGTTCGGGTAACGCTTCTGTCCATCCGGTCGTACCACAAACCACCGGCACGTTGGACTTAAATGCACGTTTTATATTGGAAACAGCCACTTGTGGCACAGTAAATTCAATTGCCACATCGGCACTTTTAAAAGCATCCGAATCAAAATCATCCAAATTATCAACATCCACTTTCGAAACTATTTCGTGTCCTCTCTCCAGCGCAATACGTTCAATGATTTTACCCATTTTACCGTATCCAATCAAAGCTATCTTCATTATCTTATAAATTACAAGTTACAAGCTACAAGTCAAGACAGACAAGTTTATTTGCAACTTCTTTATTTTAATATAATACAAGTAATCTTCAAATTACCACATCGGCTGATTATTTAATCAATATTGCCCGGTGCCCAACAATACCAAAGTACAAGCTTCTTCCGCTTCAATTCCTTTTTCAGTCAGTAGCGTTTCAAATTCCAGGTTTTCAGTGCCGGGATTGAATATGACCCGCTTAGGCTTCAGCGACAACACATAATCGTAATACTCCGGTTGGTGTTTAGTCCCGATGTACAATGTCACTGTGTCAATTCCGGCGTATTGTTTACGTTCAACATCTACCGTTTTTCCAAACACTACATCCGGGCGAACACCCAATAATTCAATCTCGTGCCCATGCGACAACAATCTCTCAGCTGCTTTGTAAGCATAACGTTCAGGATTGCTGCTTGCTCCAATAATTAATGTTTTTTTCATAATCTCTATAGTTTTTATTCTTAGAAAATCAGCCTTCTCTCAAAAAATCAAAACATTCGAAAATCTCATCTTTTGTTGCTGTTTGATTAATTTTTATATCACCCACATCTGCCAAAAGCGTGAAATTTATCTCCTTCGAATCATTTTTCTTATCGTGCGTCATCAATTCGAAAAGTTGCTCGTACTGCTGACAGTGAAATTCAAATGTTCCGTAGCTTTCTCTTATCAGATATTTCAACCGAAGTAATTCCTCTTTCGGGAAATTCAGTTTTATATACGAAAGATACAATTCGCACAAAAGTCCCCACATCACGGCATATCCGTGCAAAGCAGGTTGATTAATTTTGTACGACAAACTCTCGAAAGCATGGCCGAAAGTGTGACCCAGATTTAATGCCTTGCGTATATTGGCTTCAAAAAGATCCTGCTCTACGACTCTTTCTTTTATTTGAATGCTTTTTTCAAGCAGGCTTCTCAAAACTTCAAAGTCCATTTTTTCCAAATCGAACTTCATCACTTTTTCCCATTCTTCACGGGTATCAATAAGCGCATGCTTCACCATTTCGGCATACCCCGACAGAAGATTTTGCTGATCCAACGTACGGAAAAAATCGATATTAATCAGAACGATATCAGCCGGAGCAAAAACTCCGATTTCATTCTTCAAACCAAGGAAATTCACGCCCGTTTTTCCTCCCGTTGCAGCGTCCACAGCTCCTAAAAGCGTTGTCGACACATTGATATAGCGCATTCCGCGCTTGAAAGTAGAAGCCGCGAATCCGCCAATGTCAGTAATCATTCCTCCTCCGAGATTAATCATCAACGATTTGCGGGTAGCTCCGTTCTCGCTCAGGTACTTCCAAATTTCAACGGCAGAATCAATATGCTTATTTTCGTCACCACTTTTTATCGTTATAATGTGGCTTCCTTTCAATTTTTCTGATTGCAGCACTAATGGCAAACACAATTTGAGCGTATTATCATCTGTCAATATATAAATACTATCCGCCGCTTGCTCTCCTATTGCCTGGTTTAATTCAGGGATAAAATCTGTGCAAATTTTAGTTACCGAATGACTCATTATTTGTAAATTAGCTTACAAAGATACTTTATTCTTTAAATATAGCATTTAAAAAACAGGCGAAACTCTGTGTTTTTTTTCTTCATTTGGAATTTAAAACAGGTTTAGTTAAATATTGCAAAAGAATTTGGAATATATGAATATATGTTCATATATTTGCAATAAAATTATTGAACTATGATCTTAACCCCTGATATAACACTTATGGACGATGCGGCTTACACGCTAAAAGCGATCTCCAACGGGACACGATTATGCGTAATTTCGCTTTTAGCAGAACAGGAAGAATTGAACGTTTCGCAAATAGGAGAAAAACTTCAATGCGAACAGTCGCTTCTTTCGCACCATCTTA
>JBBIID010000045.1:7639-12385 GCA_037446675.1 Paludibacter sp. | reverse complement strand
AATGTTGCAATTAACCAGGCCAAGCGATTGGCCAAAAACATAGTCAATAGTCTGAACGGAAAGGCTTTTGTTGAATATGAATATAAGGATTTAGGAATGCTTGCAACAATAGGAAAGCACAAAGCAGTTGTTGACTTACCTTTTTTGAAATTTCATGGGGCGTTGGCGTGGTATTTTTGGATGTTTTTGCATTTAATGCTGATTCTTAGTGTCAGAAACAAATTGATAATTTTTATAAACTGGGCTTGGAGCTATATTACACGCGACACGTCGCTCCGGCTGATATTAAATCCTGAGCCGGACAAAGAAATTATTAGATAGAAGTTTTTTTTCTATGATTTTATCCCGGATACAAAAGTTTTAAAATCGGATATGATTTTATCCATAAAATCGTTGACATCTTTATCAACTTCCAATTGTTGAGTGTTTTTTCTGTACCATTGAATCATTTCTTTTGCTCCGTCTTCGAATTTAGTCTGAGCATTGAATTCTGGTACAAACGATTTTATTTTTGAATTGTCGAAAATCATGCTGTAACTTTTGTCGCCGAGTAATCCATCACCAATTTCCTTATTGTACATGGCGATTATTTCCGACGGAATGCGTACAATTTGAGGTTCTACCCCCAATTCGTTTGCTAATATCTCGTAGATATTATTCCAGCTGAGCCATTCATCGGATGTAATTTGAAAAACTTCATTAATCGCTTTTTCGTTACCTAACAAGCCAACCAATCCTACTGCAAAATCTTTGTGGTAAGTAAGTGTCCAAATGGAAGTTCCGTCGCCGGGTAAAATGACAGGCAAGCCTTGCAACATTCTGTGTAAAACAGTGTAGCCACCAATTGCAGGTATTTTTGTTTTGTCGTAAGTGTGCGAAGGGCGAATGATCGTGTAAGGGAAACTATTTTTCTCGTATGCTTCTTTTAAGGCATTTTCGCAAGCTATTTTATTTCGGGAATATTCCCAATAAGGATTGTTTAATGGAGTATTTTCAGTTACAGGTAATTGCTTTGGTGCCTCATAAGCCGATGCCGAGCTGATAAACACAAATTGTTTTATTTTTCCGGCAAATAGTTCAATATCGTTGTAAATGTGTTTGGGTTCAAAAGCTATAAAATCGACCACAACATCATAAGTCTGGTTTCTTAGCGCCTCCTTCGCTTGTTCGAAGTTGCGAATATCACAAATAATTGTTTTTACTCCTTTTATTTCTATTTCCTTCGCGCTCAAGCCACGATTTAAGTGATAAAGATCTATCCCATTTGCTATGGCCAATTCGCTGCAAGCGGTACTCAAAACGCCTGTTCCTCCGATAAATAATACTTTCATTTTATATAATGCTGAAAATGTTTTTTCTTCTTTAATTTATATTTTGTTGCAAGTTCATACGATCTCTTTTCCAAAAGGAGTCAATGCCAATCCTGCCAGTTTAAAGTGTTGCATGCCAAAAGGAATTCCAATAATTGTAATGACAAGCAAAATTCCGAAAACAACGTGAGTCAATGAAATCCAAATGCCACCCACTAATATCCAGATAATATTCATTATGGCAGATAAGCAGCCTGAACTACTCTTTGTTTCTCTGATTTCACTTCCAAACGGCCAAAGAGCAAGCACTGCTAGTTTAAGAGTTTGTACCCCGAATGGTATTCCTACAATTGTAATCATTAGCACAATGCTTGAAATAACGTATTCGAGCGAAATGATAATTCCACCACAGACTAGCCATATTATATTTCCGATGAATTTCATATGTAGAATAATGAATTTTATGATTTTTAATTCGATAATCTGATTAAAACACAAAAGTAAATTATTTTATAGATAAACAAATAGATGATCGAATATCATTTAGAAAATAGTGATGTAAAAAATAAGAAGCCTCATACTTTTGGTATGAGGCTTCAATTATTTAATACCCGATAAAAATTAGATCATTATTTTCAAAACATTGTTTGAGCCAGCTAGACGTACAATGTACATCCCTTTTTGAAAACTATTTGTAGAAATAGATGAAGTAGAAGTCATTATTCTTTTTCCTAATGCGCTATAAACTTCAATTTCCAATCCTTTTGTGTTTGTGATTTCAGAACCATTGTAACTGATGCCTTTATCTGCAAGAGGATTTGTAACATTTGTAGCATTTGTAACATCATTTGCAGTTTTGATCATATTGATTATACTTCCACCAGTGGCCACTTCAAAAATAGCTTCAGTAGCAGTAGCTGTGAAATACCAATTTGAAAATACGTAATCACCATCTTTTGCAGGTAAAGCTGGGTTGTTAGCATCTGCAGTAGCACCTGTTACATTAAAGGTGTGAGGTGTACTTCCCTTTGAACCAATACTCATGTAAATTCTATCACCTACAGTTAAACCTGATATTTTCATTTTGCGTTGTGTGCCATCAAATACTATAGCACTTGCTGAAGCTTTGTATACAACTGCTTTTTTACCAGCAGTCATATTTGATTCACTGTCTTTATAACTGTATGATAGTCCGTCGCTCGATGGATTTGCAATAATAGGAAACCAAACATCATCTGTCGTTGTGGTCGTTTGGTTTAAGCAGATATCTGACCCGCTTGTAAAAACATCTCCTGCTGCATAGGGTGCTGCGGTTTTTACCACAGTAGGTGTTACATCAAATGTATAAACAACTGCACTAAGGTTTAATGTAACCAATAATGTTCCAATAAATAGTAATGTTTTTTTCATGATTTCTTTGTTTTTAAGTGATTTAAATTTTAGTTACTAATAATAATGCAAATATAGACTGATGAGGATTAACGTATGTGGAATAATTAATTGAAACTGTGTAATAATTGACTTTAAGTGGATTTTTAATTGCTAATTCAGTTGCGTAGCTAATTCAAATCTTTATTTTTGCATTGATATAAAATAACATGAAAGCATTTACGGTTTTACAGGTTTATATGTTAAACAATCACATGTTATTTTCTGTTTAAAGGATAGCCAATAATCAATACATGAAAAAAATACTCATCATACTCAGCCTGGTATTTGTGGCATTTTTTGTCAATGCTCAATATCACTTTTCATTTACACACTATACTTCCGACAATGGGCTTTCGCAGAATAGCATTACTGCTTTAATGAAAGATAGTAAAGGTTATTTATGGTTTGGAACGCGCGATGGTCTTAACAAATTTGATGGATATAACTTTACCATTTACAACTCGAAACCGGACAAAAAAATAGCGTTGTTAAGCAACCGTATTATTGATATTAAAGAAGACAAATGGGGTTATATTTGGGTAAAAACCTATGACGATATTGTTTGTCGGCTCGATCCGAATACGGAGCAAATGACTTTGATAAGAAAGACTGATGGAAGTTATCTGAATGAAAAAATAAACGAAGTATTCGTTTTGCCATCCGGCAATATCTGGTTTACTACTTTTGGCAAAGGCTGTTATAAAATTACGACAGATGAAGAAAGTCATGATTTAAAAGTAGCAAAGTTCAATAAAAAAAATAACACTCTACCCAACAACTCCATTCAGCATATTTTTGAGGATAAGGAAGGCAATACCTGGCTGCTTACTCAAAGTGGACTATGTTGTATTTATCCTACCGGAAAACTATCGGTTTATTTCCAAAATCAATCATTTTATTCTTCGATTGAAAACGGCAAAAGAATAATGTTCGGTAGCCGTTCCAAAGTTTTTCAGTACGAGAAGCGGAACAAAACGTTTAAGTCGATCGATTTACCGGATGGTTCGAATGTGACGGCTATGGCTTCTTTTTCGCCCAACAGCTACCTTTTTGCAACGAATGAAAAAGGTTTTTTTATTTATGATATAATTAAGGACGGGCTACAACATTTTTCTAAGGAAAAATACCCTGAAATGAAGACGAATGAGATTCATTCAATTTATGTCGACCGGGCAGGCGATGCCTGGTTAGGAATACATTCTGAAGGTGTTTTGCATTTTAGTCCTCAAAAAAACAAGGTCGAATTTATAGGTTCCAGAATGAACGAAGGTCAAGTAACGAATCCTAATTATTTGATTTTCGAGGACGAGAAGGATGTGCTGTGGATACAGCCTTATTTTGGATCTTTTTCCTGGTTCGATCGGGAAAATGATAAACTAGTTCCATTTTATAGCGCTTACAACGAGGATATTAATACGTTGTTTTCTTACGGTGTAAACCATGTGTTAGCCGATTCTCAAGGTGTGTTGTGGATAAGTACCAACAGGGGAAACGGCTTTTTTAAATGTACCTTTTTACCCGATTATTTCAATCATTTTTTGTTGGAAGATCATTCAGTTTATAGTATATCCAACGAAACAAGGTCGATTTTCGAAGATAGTGAGAATCGAATGTGGGTGGCGTGCAAAGATGGAGGCGTGCATGTTTACGATAAAAACATGAAATCAATCGGAACATTAAGTGGGGATGGGCGAATTGTTCCCGGTGGAAAAATGGAAGTGCTGGTTTACAATTTTTTTCAGGACAAAGCAGGAAATATTTGGCTTGCTACTAAACGACAAGGACTTTTCAGACTGAAACCATCTGGTAAAAATAGTTTTCGGATGGAAAATTTCAGTCATAATTCGAGCAGTTTTTCCCCTGCTAACAACGATTTTTACTCAATTGCGCAAGATCAAAAAGGACGTATTTGGGCGGGAAGTTATGGTGGCGGTTTGCACCTGTTGGATGAGAGCAGCGGCACACCCCGTTTTATCCATGCCGGTAATGATTTGAAAACTTACCC
>JBBIID010000045.1:0-7588 GCA_037446675.1 Paludibacter sp. | reverse complement strand
GACTCCAAACAGCAAATATGGGTGGCAACAACCGAAGGTTTTGTTGTTTTTGATTCTAACTTTAAATCGCCGGATAAAATTAAATTTAATTATTATCATAAAAATGAGGTCGATCCTAACAGCTTGGGTGCAAACGATGTTCATTGTATTTTCGAGGATAAAAATTCTACAATATGGTTTGGAACTTTTGGCGGAGGACTAAATAAACTCAAAACGTTGAAAGATGAAAATGGACAACCACAGTTTGAAATTTATGATAGGGCCAATGGGCTTCCGAACAATGTAGTGTATACAATTATCGATGACAAACTTGGAAATCTGTGGCTTACCACCGAAAATTCGATTGTAAAGTTCAATAAGAAAAATGGGAAAGTTGAAGTTTTTGGAAAAGGAAACGAACTGGAAAATGTCGAATTTTCAGAGGCATCTGCCTGCTTATTGCAGTCGGGCGAAATTTGTGTAGGCTCCAAATCAGGATTTTATACTTTCAATCCTGCCGCAGTAAAGCGACGCGTGATTGAAGCTCCACTCGTATTTACCGGATTATCGCTTTTCAACAAAGAAGTAGAAATAGGAGGAAAAGATTCGCCACTCGAAACTCAGATTGATAAAACAAAAGAAATTGTATTTAAACATTTTCAAAACGTGTTTACGATAGAGTTTGCAACCTTAGACATGCGCGCTCCCGATAAAATTCAATATGCTTACAAACTGGATGGTTTTGATACGGAATGGAATTACGTTCATACAAAACATTTTGCCACATATACATCCTTGCCTCCTGGCGATTATACTTTTCGTGTAAAATCGACCGACAGCGAGGGCGTTTGGTTGAATAACGAACGGCAAATTGATTTGGAAGTGCTTCCTGCATTTTGGCAATCAGGGTGGGCTAAATTTATATATACCATTTTAATCGTTTTGCTTCTGATCGTGGCTTTTTCAATATTTATGACCATTTTCAAACTGAAAAACAACGTGACAATAGAAAAGCACATGACTGAAATGAAGCTTCGTTTCTTTACTGATATTTCGCATGAATTGCGTACGCCATTAACACTGATTGCTTTGCCGATTGATAATATTCTCCGCGAGAAACTGGATCCGGTGATAAAGGAACAACTTACTTTGGTTCGCCGGAATTTAGATCGCGTTCTTGGTTTGATTAATCAGATTCTTGATTTTAGGAAAATACAGAATAATAAGATGCGTTTGACTGTGGAGGAAGTCGGATTTGGAGACTTTGTGAAACTGAGTGGAAGTAATTTTTATGAAATTGCGCATAATAAAGATATTAACTTCGAAATAGTTGACGAAACAAATGGAACAAAACTATGGGTTGATCCTGAGCGATTTGATTCGATAATTTATAATCTTTTGTCAAATGCTTTCAAATTTACTCCTGCGGGTAAAAAAATTACTGTAAAAACCCGCGCCGATCAAAACAAAGCCTATCTGTATGTAATCGATGAAGGAGTTGGAATTGCTCAGGAAAAAATTAATTTTATATTCGATCGCTTTTTTAGTAATCCAACATTGAAAAATATTACGCAGAAAAGCACCGGAATTGGACTCGATTTGGTGAAAAATTTGGTAGAATTACATCATGGTGAGATTCATGTTGAGAGTCAGGTCGGCGAGGGAACTACATTCCGGCTCGATTTTCCGTTGGGAGTTTCGCATTTCGATGAAAATGCAGATATTATCATTTCTGATCAAAAAGTGCCTGAGGAACATACTGAGAATGAATTGTTGCAGGAAATTGAAATTTTGAACGAACAACCCGAGAAAAAGAAACCGTTAATTCTTTTGGTTGAAGACAATGAAGAATTAAGGCATTTCCTGAAAAGTAGTTTGAAGAACAATTACAGAGTGGAAGAAGCCGAAAATGGAATGATTGGGTGGCGCAAAACGGATAAATTGTTACCGGACTTTATCATTACCGACTTGAGAATGCCCGAAATGGATGGATTGGAGCTAACAAGAAAAGTGAAAGAAGATAATCGTACTTCGCATATTCCGGTTATTCTGTTGACTGCTGTGACTGATATGGAAAGCAAGCTGGTTGGGATGAAGGTAGGAGCAGACGATTATATAACAAAGCCATTCAGTTCGGAGTTTTTGCATGCACGTATCGAAAATCTTATTGCTCAGCGAAACCAGTTGCAGCAATTTTATCGCTCGCAAATAGCGGGTACAAAAACTGAATTGAATTTACCTCCGTTGGAAATAAAATCGCAGGAAGATTTGTTTATGCAGAAATTGTTGAAATTGATGAACGATAACATTGATAATTTCGATTTGAATATTGATTATCTGGCAAGTGAGTTGGGTATGAGTAGAACTGTGTTCTTCAATAAACTCAAAAGCTTGACAGGTTACTCTCCGGTCGAATTCGTTCGGGAAGTGAGATTCGAAAGGGCAGCCGAATACATTCGTAATTCGCAACTTACCGTGTCGGAAATTTCGTACCAAGTCGGAATTGAAGATCCGCGCTACTTTAGTCGTTGTTTCAAGCAAAAATATGGATTAACTCCTTCGGAATATAGGATGCAACATGAAAATCGATTCGTTTAATTTAACCATTTTTCATGTTTTAAATATCATTTTCCGGGCGAAGTCATATTTCAGTTTTTTGTACAAAAATACAATACGTTAAATGTTCAAAAAAAACGAATTTTTTTTCATTATAACAGTGAATAGCTCAAGTGCTTGTTTTCTGACTAAAACATTAGTTATTAGTTTTTTATTTGTTTGATGTCGATGTCGTTTTACTTTCCGTGTCCGCACACAGAAGCAAAAACGTTTTGAAAATAGAAAATATGTATTACTTTTGTGCATTATAAAAACTGTGTACGAACACGGAATGAAAAAATCTCAACAATATGGACGAAAAATCACAAAAAATACGAATAAAAGATATTGCAATTTTAGCCGGTGTTTCGGAGGGAACTGTTGACCGTGTGCTTCATAATAGAGGCGATGTTTCGGAAAAAAGTCGTAAGGCGGTGAATAAAGTGCTTGATGAAATGCATTATACGCCAAATCTTTTTGCTCGCTCTTTAGCTTCGAAAAAACATTACCGATTTGTGTGTATGATCCCGACCTATCAACCCGAAGAATATTGGGAGAGAGTAGATAAAGGTTTTGATCAGGCTGCATCCGATTTTATGCATCACAATGTATCGATTGACAAACAGTATTTCAATCAGTTTGATGTAAACTCTTTTAAAGAAGTTTCCAGAAAAATCCTTGAAAATGATCCTGATGCTGTTTTTCTGGCTCCGATTTTTAAAAACGAAACACTTTTATTTACGGGAGAACTTTCCAAAAGGAAAATCCCTTTTTCATTTATTGATTCCATAATCCCGGAAGCAGATTATCTGACATATTATGGACAGGATTCATTTCAGAGCGGATATATTGCCGCAAAATTGTTGCTTAATTCATTGCCAGAGCAATCGCAGGTGATGATTATCAGAACGCAACGCAAAGGAGAAGTCTCTAACCAGACCATCTCGCGGTATAATGGTTTTATGCAGTATGTTGAAGATAATAACCTGATAAATAAGTTCGAATTTTTTAATGTAGAATTCAAAAACGATGATGAGCAAGCGAATTATAATCGTTTGCAAGAAGTATTTGCAACTAATAAAAATATTAAGGTAGCCATTACATTTAATTCAAAAGTATATTTGCTCGCGAAGCATCTTGTTTCGTTAAACCAAACTAAAATAAGTTTGATAGGCTACGATTTACTAAAGCAAAACATTAAATATTTGCAGGATGGTGTGATAAGTTTTTTGATTGCACAGCGTCCGGACAAACAGGCTTATTTTACTGTAAGAGACATGTGTAAAGAATTGATCTTTAAACAAGAAATTAAAAAAATAAATTTTGTACCGATAGACATATTGCTAAAAGAAAATATTGACGATTATATGGAGTTTAAGGAATAATAATTTCCTGGTTTAATAAATATGGAGTGTTAGTTTAATAAGAAAATAAAAGATTAAAAAATTATCTCATGCAAAGATTAAGTAGAAAAACAGCGAATGTAAGAAATCTCTATCCTGAAAGAATTATTCAGTTTGGGGAAGGAAACTTTTTAAGAGCTTTCGCTGACTGGATTGTTTATAACATGAACAATAAAGCAGTTTTTAATTCAAGTGTTGTTGTGGTTCAACCGCTTCCAACCGGGATGTCGGATATGCTAAACGAACAGGATGGTTTGTACCATCTTAATCTACAGGGAATTGAAAATGGGCATACAATTGATAGCATCGAATTGATTGACGTAATAAGTCGTTGTTTGAATCCTTATTCAGAATTTCAGGAATATCTTAAACTGGCTGAAAATCCTGATATGCGTTTTGTGTTCTCCAATACAACAGAAGCCGGAATTGTTTTTGACGATAGTTGTAGGTTGGATGATGCTCCTGCCAGTTCATTTCCCGGTAAACTGACTCAATTGCTATATCACCGTTTCAAAACATTTAATGGCGACCCCAAGAAAGGATTGATTATTTTCCCTTGCGAGTTGATTTTCCATAACGGTAGAGAATTGAAGAAATGTATTCATCAATATATCGATTTGTGGCAGTTGGGTTACGATTTCCTAAATTGGTTTGATGCCGCATGTGGTGTCTATTCTACTTTGGTTGATCGTATTGTGCCGGGTTATCCGCGCGAAAAAATTGGTGATATTTTAGATAAAGTTCAAATAGAAGATAAATTGGTAGTTCAAGCGGAAATTTTCCATTTATGGGTGATAGAAGCTCCGGAAAGCGTAGCTGCCGAATTTCCTGCACATAAAGCGGGATTGAACGTATTGTTTGTGCCTGATGAAAAACCATATCACGAACGTAAAGTAACTATGCTTAATGGTCCTCATACGGTTTTTGCTCCGGTGGGTTATTTGGCCGGATTGAACATTGTAAAAGAGTGTTTGCGCGATGACGTTATGTCAAAATTCATATACATGGTTATGTATAAAGAACTAATTGCAACACTTGATTTGCCCAAAGACGAATTGAAAAAATTCGCCGGAGCAGTAATCGAACGGTTTAATAATCCGTTTGTTCATCACATGCTCACAAGCATCATGCTTAACTCATTTCCTAAATTTAAAACCCGTGATTTACCGGGATTGAAGCTATATTTAAAAAGAAAAGGAACGCTTCCATCCGGACTTGTTTTAGGATTGGCAGCTATCATTACCTATTACAAAGGTGGCAAACGTGGTAAAGAAGATATTGTTCCGAATGATGATAAAGCAATTCTTGATTTGCTTACCGAACTTTGGGCTACCGATAATGTGGAAACAGTTGCAACCGGAGTATTAGGTGCTGAATTTATTTGGGGCGAAAATCTGAACGAAATTCCGGAACTTACTTCTAAACTGACTGCTTATCTTGTCCGAATTCAGGAGTTTGGTATGAAAGAAACAGTAAAAACAATTGTTTCAAAACATTATAATCTGTCGGTTAATAAAGATTTTGAATTGCCTCAGGGTTTGTAATCTAAAGTGATTTTTCGAATGAAATATATAAAAATAAATCCATCGGATAATGTTGCGGTAGCTTTGGTTGATTTAAAACAAGGCGAAAAACTCACGGTGGATGGAGTAGAAATAACAATGAATTCGGATATTCCGGCAGGACATAAGTTTGCTCTTGCAGGGGTGGATGCGGATTCACATATTATAAAATATGGTTATCCAATTGGTCATGCCCGTGAGAATATCAAGCAGGGAGATTGGGTAAATGAAAAAACGATTAAAACAAATTTGAATAGCGTGCTTGATTATGAATATCAACCGCATGATGTTTTGTTAGATATTCCCAAGCAGCAGCTTACTTTTAAAGGTTATAAACGTGCTAATGGCGAAGTTGGCGTTAGAAACGAAATTTGGATTATCCCTACTGTGGGTTGTGTGAATGGTACCGTTAATTCATTAGCAGAGAACCTTCGTAGCGAAACACAAAATAAAGGAGTTGATGCCATTGTTGCCTATCCTCACAATTATGGATGTTCACAATTGGGTGATGATCATGAAAATACTCGTAAAGTACTTCGTGATATGGTTTTGCATCCAAATGCCGGTGGAGTTTTAGTAGTGGGCTTAGGTTGCGAAAACAATCAGGTGAAAGCATTTCGTGAATTGTTGGGAGAGGTGGATGAATCGCGTATAAAATTTATGGAAACGCAGAAAGTGGATGATGAAGATGAAACCGGAATGAATTTGTTGCGTGAAATATACGATGTTGTATCGAAAGATCAGCGTGTGGACGTGCCAATTTCAGAATTAAAAATAGGTTTAAAATGTGGAGGCTCAGATGGTTTCTCAGGAATCACTGCCAATCCGCTATTAGGCGTTTTCTCAGATTTTCTGATTGCTCTGGGAGGAAGTACAGTTCTGACTGAAGTTCCTGAGATGTTTGGTGCGGAAACTATTTTGATGAACCGTTGCGTAAACAAAAATATATTTGACAAAACTGTGCTTTTAATCAACGATTTTAAGCATTACTTTGAACAAAATAATCAACCCATTTACGAGAATCCATCTCCGGGAAATAAAGCGGGTGGAATTTCTACTTTGGAGGAAAAATCGCTTGGATGTACTCAGAAATGTGGTAAATCGTTGGTGAAAGATGTGTTGATGTATGGAGAGCGATTGAAAACGAAAGGTTTGAGTTTGTTGAGTGCGCCGGGAAATGATTTAGTTGCTGCAACCGCTTTAGGAGCAAGTGGCTGTCATATGGTGCTATTTACTACTGGTCGTGGAACTCCATTTGGCAGTTTTGTTCCTACAATGAAAATATCGACTAATACTCCATTATACAATAAAAAGAGAGGTTGGATCGATTTTAATGCGGGAACTATTGTTGAAAATGAATCAATTGAACAAGTAAAGACTCGTTTTGTTGAATATTTGATAAGTGTGGTAAGTGGCGAACCTGTAAATAATGAAAAGAAAGGCTATCGCGAAATAGCTATTTTTAAGACCGGAGTGACTTTGTAGATTTCATAGCTTATATAAATTATTTAGTATTTTTTTCAATTATATATTAACCAGTAAATTAAATTTAATTTATCATGAAATTAGGAAAATTTAGTATTGGTACTGGCGATCGTTTTTCTCATCAGGGCGAAGCTCAGCTGAGAGCAATTATGAAAGCCAACGAATCGGGTTTAGATATCAGCCCGGTGTGGAATAAATCGAACCGTGAACATACTTATGTGCACACAAAACCCGAAGATGTTCGTATAGAAGCAGACGCTGCAGTAGCGGCTCTTGGCTTTACAGGTAAATATTTTGTTGATGCAGATCATATTAATTTGAGCAATGTTGCGCCATTTGTAAGTTCTTCCAACTTCTTTACTCTCGATGTAGCATCGTTTATCGGTAAGCCGAGCGAAGCGAAAGATGTGAAAGATTTTGTGATTTCGTGCGAAAAGTATCTGGGCAAATTCCAGATTCCGGGTATGGATCATACTATTTTGGTTACCGAAGAATTGTTGGAAAGCATTGCCGGAAAATTTCTTGCCGCCACTCAACAAGCTGCGGACATTTATAAATTTCTGA
>JBBIID010000044.1:0-12406 GCA_037446675.1 Paludibacter sp. | reverse complement strand
AATATAAAAAATGAGTGATCAACGATACAACCTGCGGGGCGTTTCTGCTTCGAAAGAAGATGTCCACAACGCAATTAAAAACATTGACAAAGGATTATTTCCACGTGCATTTTGCAAGATAATTCCTGATTTTCTGGGTAATGATCCCGAATATTGCAATATCATGCACGCCGATGGTGCCGGAACCAAGTCTTCGCTGGCTTATGTGTATTGGAAAGAGACCGGCGATATTTCGGTGTGGAAAGGTATCGCTCAGGATGCTTTAATAATGAATATTGACGATTTATTGTGTGTCGGTGCAACGGATAATATCCTTCTTTCATCTACTATTGGTAGAAATAAGAATTGTATTCCGGGCGAAGTAATCTCTGCTATTATCAACGGAACAAACGAGTTGGTTGAAGAGCTGGCCGGAATGGGAGTAAATATTTATCCTACTGGTGGCGAAACGGCTGATGTTGGCGATTTGGTTCGAACTATTATTGTGGACAGTACGGTGACCTGCCGAATGAAACGTGCGGATGTAATCGACAATGCAAACATACAGGGTGGCGATGTAATTGTTGGATTATCGTCAACAGGACAGGCAACTTACGAAAAGGAATATAACGGCGGAATGGGTAGCAACGGCTTGACTTCTGCTCGTCACGATGTTTTTGCAAACTATCTGGCTGTGAAATATCCTGAAAGTTATAATGCGGATATACCTAAAGAATTGGCTTATTCCGGTTCGTGCAAATTGACCGATGAAGTGGCGGAATTAGGCATTGATGCCGGAAAATTGGTTTTGTCTCCAACGCGTACTTATGCGCCAGTGGTGAAAAAGCTATTACAGGAACTTCGTCCGAATATTCATGGTATGGTGCATTGCTCGGGAGGTGCTCAAACAAAGATTTTACATTTTGTTGATAACCTGAAGGTGGTGAAAAATAATATGTTCCCGGTTCCTCCATTGTTTCACTTAATCCAAAAGGAATCCGGCACAGATTGGAAAGAAATGTACAAAGTTTTCAATATGGGACATCGGTTGGAAGTGTATTTGCCTGCTGAATTTGCTGAAAAGGTGATCGAAATTTCAAAAACGTTTAATATTGATGCTCAAATAATTGGTTATTGTGAAACGGCAGATAAAAAAGAATTATTGATTGAGAGCGAGTTTGGGAAATTTGAATACGAATAATTAAAACAAAATATTATGAAACTGAAAGATTTGTTTTCCCCAATTGTATTAATTGTTTTAGGTATTGCATTTCTTTCTGTTTCATTATGGGTTTTATTTGGAAAGAATTCAACAAGTATAAATAAAGCAATTCGGTTAAAATATAGATTAGGAGGTATTATTCTTTCTTTATCTTTTTTTACGGCTTGCGAAAAAGATACAATAATTCCAGAAGTAACTTGTTATGCAATTGCAATTTCTACAGTAAGGATTCCGGAAGAATTAAATAAGAGCGAATTGTCAATTGGAGATACACTTTTTATTCAAATTTTGAATTCAGGTTTTCCAAATTATTCATATTCTTTAATTGATTCAACAAAGCAAATTGTTTTTCAGGAAGGACTATTGCAAATGGCTGACAACTCAAATTGTCATATTATTCCTTTTAAGGAAAGTTTTGGTTACACAGGTAAAGTATTGATAGATATTTACGGTGAGAATAATAATGAGATAAATAAAAATCAATTAATATTTTCAAGTTCATTCGTGTATAATTCCGGTTTATAAATTAAGGCTATGAAACTAAAAGATGTTTTTTCACCAATCTTATTTATTGTTTTAGGAATAGCCTTTTTATCGGTTTCTTTATGGTTGTTACTAAGTAAATCGGAGAATGTGAATGCAATTAAAGCCAAATACAAACTTGGTGGAATGATTCTTTCATTGTCCTTTTTTACAACGGCATGTAATCCACCAATTGTTACCTGTTACGATCCTTTGCCACCTTCAAATACTGTTTTTTCCAGTCAACTGTTTAATGGTGGATTGTTGTCGGGCGATACAATTTTTATGCAAATATTCGACCCAACATACAGCTATTTTTCCTATAATTTTACCGATTCCATGAAAACTAATGAATTGCAGAAAGGGCTGATTCAAAAATCTGCCGATTCGATTCATTACATCGTACCTATAACATACTCACAAAGTTATAATGGACTCGTATATGTAAATATATACGGAGAATCGACGAATGAGGCAAAAATGAAAGAATTGGTTTTTACTGGTACGTTTCAACTCAATGAAGTCCAAAATTAAACTCAATCTGCTTGTTTTTGAGCTGACTGATGCTTGTAATCAACAATGCAAGTTCTGTTACAATCATTGGAAAGGAACTGATAGCGAATCCTTGCGAATAGCGTCGGAATATAGCAAAACAAAAAAAGTCTTGAAAAAGATTTTCTCTCAGGCTGAAATAAGTTCTGTTTCCTTCTCGGGAGGTGAACCTTTGCTTGCATCCCGAGTTCACGACTTGGCTCTCATGTGTCGGTTTCATAAGTCGCAGGTGTCAATACTTACCAACGGCACGCTTCTGACCAATACCGATTTGAATATTTTCAATCAAATCGGTGTCAACCGAATTCAAATTCCAATTTTAAGTTCAAAATCGCATATTCACGATTCGCTGACTCAACTTCTGGGTTCGTGGACAAAATGTGTGGAAGCTACTCAAAAGATTTTGGCTGTTTCTCCTGAGAAATACAATGCTGTTTTAGTTCTTACGAAACAAAATATTGATGATATTGACGATACACTGAACTTTTACGATCAACTAGGAGTAAGGACAGTATTGGTAAATCGGTTTAATGTAGGTGGGATGGGACGGAAATTCAAATCGGAGTTGGAATTGTCTCACAAAGAATTGCAGGAATCGTTTTCTAAAATAAATAAATTTGCCGTTTTACATTCCATTCAGTTTCACAGTGGAGTTTGCACGCCGGTTTGTGTGCTGAATCCCATGGATTACCCCAACATAACTTTTTCTTTTTGCAATACTGATATCAGCGTTCGTCCGATTACGATTAATCATCAGGGTGATATCCGATTTTGCAATCATTCACCGCGTGTTCTTGGAAATATATTCGAACGCCCACTCAAAGAGATTCTGGTAGAGTATTTTCAATCGGATTATTTCAATGCAATTCCTGAATATTGTTCGGACTGCAATCTTCTCTCGACTTGTAAAGGTGGATGTAGAGCTGCCTCAGAGCAGGTTTACGATACTTTCTCTAAAGTCGATCCGGTTGTTGAGTTGACGTAAATTTTTGGTACTAAAGTAGAAAACCTATATTTGAAGTGAAGAGCTTGACTGCGATAGCAAGCAAGATAATTCCGAAAAACTTCCTGATAATGTAAATACCACCTTCCCCAAAAAATTTCTCAATTCGGGAAGTCGATCTAATTACAAAATAAACAAAAGCAAGATTAAGCACCAACGCCACGATTATATTTTCCATTGCATACTCGGCACGGAGCGAAAGCAAAGTGGTGAAAGATCCGGGACCGGCAATCAGAGGAAAAGCAAGTGGTACAATGGATGCACTTCCTTCCGGTCCTTTGTTATGAAAAATCTCGATGTCGAGAATCATTTCGAGTGCAAAAATAAAAATGATCAATGCTCCCGCTACAGCAAATGATTGAATATCAACATTGAATAATTTTAAAATTCCTTCGCCTGAAAATAAGAACAGAAGTAGGATGGCAAACGCAATTGCACTAGCTCTGAATGCGTGCACAGAGTTGGATTTCTTTTTTATATTCAGTATGATAGGTATAGAACCTAAAATATCGATGATGGCAAAAAGTACCATAAAGGCACTTGTTATTTGAATTAAGCTGAAATTCATTGTAATTGTTTCAGTGTTTTTGCATTTATTTTTCTTCTTTCATTATCAAAAATCCAGCCCCATTTGTTGAAATATTTTATCATATTCCAAATATGAACCTGCAACATCTTGAAGTTTAAGTACGAACTTTGAGCATGATGATGTACTATCGAAACTTCAGGATAAAACACCGTTCTGAATTTTTTGTGAATTCTTCGGGTTAAATCAATATCTTCAGGGTACATGAAAAAGCGTTCATCAAACAGCCCTGATTCTTTTAAAGCTTCAGTTCTTAGTAACATAAAGCAACCCGAAAGATAGGGTACGTCCATAATTTGATTGTAACCGCTTTCCCTCATTTCAAACTTCTCCATTCGACTTTCTGTCCACATTTTAGGTAAAAAACGTCTGAATATCAAATCGAATGGTGTTGGTAATAGTTTACAAAGATACTGAATTTGTCCGTCAGGATAAAATACTTTCGGCATTAAATGCCCAACCTCTGTATTTTTATCCATAAATTGAACTATTTTTAATAGTATAGCCGGCTCAAAAGTTATATCAGGATTGATAACCAAGTGATATGGGATGTTTTGTTCAATGGTTTTACGAATAGCAATGTTATGAGCAGCACCGTAACCTATATTCTTTCCTGTGAAAATATAGGTTACGGGCAAATTTTCGAATTCGGGATTAGGAGTGGGGGAGTTGTCGATAAGGAAGACTTCTGAAATGATCTCTGATTTTTGAAGATAATCAATTAAAGAAATCATTTCCTGAAGTGAGTTTTTGTAAAGGACGATGGAAACGTTTAGCATCAGGATTTATTGTTTTAAAAATATTTCGTTTAATTTTTCATGATATTCTCTAATAATAATTTTTTCATCAAACTTTTCTAAAACAATTTTGCGTCCTTCAATTCCCATGTTTTTTTGTTCCTTTTCTGGTAGTTGGATCATTTTTTCCATATGCTCTACAAGGCTATCTACATTGCGTACCTCACATAAATATCCTGAACGGTTATGTTCAACGATATCTTTACAGCCAGTGACATTGGTAGTAATAATTGGTTTTTCCATTGCGGCAGCTTCAAGTAGAACTCTGGAAATTCCTTCTCTATATGATGGAAGTATAATGCAGGAAGCATTTGTAATATAAGGTATTACCCTGCTTGTTTCTCCTAAATAAGTAATGATGCCTTCCTGCTCCCATTGCTCCATACATTCCGGAGATATCGCTGCCGGATTTGCAGCTCCAAGTGCACCTAAAATTTGAAATTCTATTTCTGGATATTTTAATTTTAATTTTCTAGCAGCTTCTACATATTCTCCAATCCCCTTATCCCATAAAACTCTTCCGATAAACAAAAAAGAAAATTTTTGGTTATGTTTAGATTGTGGATGAAATAATTTTAAATTTACACCTTCACCATTTATAACTTTAGTCTTGTTCATTTTTACTATTTTTTTGTGTATGAACATATCTCTATCATCAGCATTTAAAAACCAAACCTCTTTTGGACTTTTTAGTGATAAAGTATATAGTAAAACTGCAAGTCTGTTAATGTGTCCTGCTTTAATAAAAGTATAACCAAGACCAGTTATTACTGTAATGTGTTTTTTGTTTGTCAGCATAGCCGCAAAAGAACCATATATAACAGGCTTAATGGTATAGTGAAAAATAAAATCAAATTTTTCATGTAAATATATTTTTCTAAGTTGAAAAACTAATTTTACATCTCTAAATGGATTCATTCCCTTGCAATCCACTTCAATGGGAATAAACTTTATTTTCTGAGATTTAAATGCTGTCGTATCGCTATCTTTTGGAGCTATTACAACCACTTGATACCCCTGTTTTACCATGTCTTTCAGTAGATTAATTCTGAAGTTGTGCATAGTAAGTGAACTGTTGCCAACAAATGCTATTTTGTATTTAGTCATAATATGTTAGATATTGATTCTTATAATTTGCAAAGATTGTGTGTAAGAAAAAGCTTTTGTTTAATTGTTAGGTTTATTGAATCATTTTTTTATTCATTTGATGATTCTTCTGTTAGCGTAAAAATGTTGTTTTATACTTTAGTTAATTCATTAACAAGTGAATCACAAAATTGCATTTTTTCTGCAAATTCTAAATAGGCATTTTGGGCTAATTTATTATAAAATTCAATATCAACTGTTGTTTTTTTTATTAATTGAATTGTATTTTCAATTTGATTTTCAAAAGGCTCTGAGATTACAATTGCATTTTCTCCATTTCTAGTGTAGTTTTTGATTTCACCAACATTGGTTACCACACTTACAAGGCCATGTTGCATAGCTTCGACTACCGACATGGCCATACCTTCTATCTCACTTGTTTGGAAATAGTAATCATAATGTTGGAACAATGATTTGACTTTACCTGAAGTTATTTCACCTTTACAGGTAATTAATTTTTCTAAATTATTTTCAACAATAAGTTGTTTAATAGAATTCATAGTTCCATCATCTCGTCCGAACAAATCCACTTCAAATTGTAAACCGGCATCAGATAATTTTTTTACTAATACTACCAGCCTGTCTATTCGTTTTTGTTCATGAAATCTTCCAATATACAATGCTTTTAGTCTAATTTTTTCTTTTGGTTGAATGGCTTGAGGAGAATCAAATCTTAGAAATGAAATGATTTTAACTGGTTTGCCTAATGTGTATTTTGAAATAAAAGAAAATGAAGATGTCGAATCGCAAAATACTTTGTCAGATATTTTTGTTGCCAATATTGTAAATAACTTATCTAAATAATGAAAGAATTTTGAATTATGAATAAACTCAATATACTTTATTTTGGGTTTTAAACATTTTGTCATTATGCCTAAAACAGCTCCTTTCCAGAGAGAAGAAATTATAATCTCTGGTTTAAATTTTATGATGAACCATAATGCGCGTAAATAGTTGAATGGCAGATTGTTGAAGGTGATGATGTTTTTTCTTTCATCTTCAGTTAAAGAACCCGTAAATATAGTATCATATTTTTTTAAACACACAAGTCTAAAATCAAACGATTTATTTAATGTCGAAATCGCACTTAATAGTGCCACTTCAGCACCACCGGTATTTAGGGATGAAATTATATATACTAATTTTCGAGTCATCACTTTTGTGTTGTTAAAAGTCAGATCAATTCTTTAGAAAATACTTAGGCATTATTTTTATTGCCAATTTTGTAATAAGCAAATCTTTAAAACTCATTAAATATCCTATTGGGATGCAGATAATTGATTTAAAGAATCCAACTTTTAACAATTTTTCTTTGAATTTTATGTTTGAGTAAGGAGCAAATCTCCAGAAGTTGATAACCGCTCTTAACTTATAATATAGTGGTATGTTATATTTGCTTAATTCTGAATAATGCAATAAATAAGCATCCGGAGTGCTTTGTCTATTTCTGATAATATCTTTTGACATACTATCAGCTGAAAATTCATAATACAACATTATTTCTCCAAAGTACAACAATTTTCTTGAAGAACTGATTCTATTCCAAATTAAAGCATTTGGAACAAATCGACCTTCAAATTCTGGAAAAGGAAATTTTTTTATTAAATCTGTTTTGAAACATTCAAGGCGATCTCCTTTTATTTTATATTTATACCTATAATCAATGATTGTACAATTTAAAGTTTTATAATTACATGGAGTTCCAACTACAATACCTTTTCTGTTTGCTTTTAAACCAGCAACACCTGCAAAGTCATCATTATCTTTTATTTGATCAAAATAGTATAAAAGTCTTTCAATCGTGTTGTCTGCATAATAGTCATCACTATCCAAAAAAGCAAACAATTCACTTTGTGCATTGTTAATTGCAGTGTTGTGTGCAAAATACTGACCTCTATTTTGTTGAAAGATATACTTTATGTCTATTATATTTTCCCCTATGAATGAATCAACAACTGCCTTTGTGTTATCATTACTTCCATCATCAATAATTAACCATTCAAAATCTTTGCAGGTTTGTTTTCTTAAGCTATTATAAGCATCTGCTAATAAATTTGCTCGATTATAAGTAGGTGTGAAAACTGTAACTCTATGCATATTCTAAATTAATGTTTTTTAAATTGCTTTCCGAAGAAAAACCTTTATGATTAATAATAACACGCTGTCAAAAATTTTAAATCTGTTTTTGGTTATAAGTACGATTCTTTCTATTTTATTCTTCTGGGGAAATGTAAAATATTCTGTAAATATTTTTCTGTCAACAATTGAAATCTGATTTGTATATTTATTATAAAATGAGATAACAGCATTGAAATGTTTTTTATCTAAAACAGTTTTTTCATTATTGAAAAAAGATAGAATTTTTTTTCGTAGATTATACGAAGTATCTCCTGTTACAGTGTTGGCATGTCTCCTGTATAGCATTAAGCGTTTGTCAATATAAGTAAATTCGCCAAAGGTTATTGCAGAAAGAGTTAATAAATGATCGTGCATACAAACATTATCAGGTGGATTCGAACAAATGTCTTTTAGCTTTTTGTTAAATAATATTGCACAGCCTTGAATTCCTGCGTTTAGAAACAATAAATCTGTTAATGAAGTTGGTTTTGCAAGAGTAGAAAAGCCTTTTATGCTGGAATCATTTTCCTGATAGACGTATGCGTTTGAATATACAGCTTGAGGAATATCGTTATTCTTTTCTTGGATTGCTGTTATCATTACATCTAATTTGTTATCTAACCATATGTCATCTTGATCACAAAAAATGGTATATTCAGATGTTGAATATTTAAGTAAATGTAAAAAATTGTATGCTGTTCCAAGACCAATAATACCATCAGACACTAAAGTTATTCGTTTGTCTAACAACTCAAATTTCTTGATAATTTCGATAGTAGAATCAGAAGAACCATCATCGTGTATTAATAGTCTCCAATCTGTATATGTCTGTTTAATAATGGATCTTATTTGTTCTTCAATGAATAGACTTCCATTATAGCTTGCCATCAATATATCTATCATGAAATTAATGTTTTAGAAATAACTTATTTTTTGTAATAAAGAAAGGTATATAGGCAATAATGATATATTGTAAATTCTGAGAAAATGTCATAAAGAAGACATCGTTCATGAATTGTAGAACAAGGCAAATTGATAATAACGAATAAATAACTAGAGAATATGTATCTCCTCTTTGAGCTCTTTTGAAAATGTGCCCAAATAAAAATCCAAGTAAGCTTGCAAATATAATAATTCCGATCAATCCAAAGTCTTTGTAATATGGATATAATACAGTATAAACATTCGTTGATTCAGGAACAGAAACAAATTCTTGCAAGGCACTTTTCGGCTCAATAGCGATTAAATGAAATTTGTAGCCTACTGCATATATAAAGCGGAAAGTATTTTCACCAAAATAAGTAGTTGATGCTGGTTCAAGAGTTTCAAAGGCAGGCATTCCTGCTAATAGATATAAAGAAATAAAATCGTTAGAATGAATTTGATCATTATTATTACTCCTTATTGTTTGTATTCCTAGAAATAAGAAAAATAATATTCCAACACCCAAAGCTATCGTTTTTAGTTTTATTTTCTTTTGATAAAATAATATGATTGCACTTGCAATAAATATAGATAGAAAAGATGACTTTCCCATTGTTATAAAAGCATAGAAAATATTCATTAATAATAAAGTTGCTAAACGAAAGCGATTTGATTTTGATGCAGAAAGAAGTTCAATTATATAACTAACAAACCAAAAAATTACAAAAAAAGATGATGTGCGTTCAATACCTTGCTTTTCGAATCCGATTATATTAGCATTTCTGAGTACACTAAAGATGTTAGATCCTAATCCTTTGGTTATAAGTGTGTATATGTCATACACAAGGAATGGAAGAGTGATTAAAGAGAAGTAGAAATAAATATCGCGTGCAACTTTATTGGGACTTATATTCTTGAATGGGGTTGATACTGATAATGACTGTGCTAACAATGAAAAAAAACAAAAACAAGATACCCAAATACTAATTGGGACTAAAAATTTATTGTTTATAGGATAGAGCCCATGGTCAAGAACAAAATATAATAATATGCAGATGAACCAAATCCCAGAAACAATGACTGATGGGGCAAAAATAATTTGATTAGAGCTAATGTAGCTCGTAATAAGTATGATAAACAGGAGTATACAAACGTAAATCATTTATTCTTGATAAAAATGTTATTTTTACTAAACCATGCCATTAAAATACAAACAACCAATTCGGTTAATAAAAGGGCTATTGCAGCTCCTACAGAATGGAAAAAAGGAATCAAACCGAATATTGCCAGTAAAGCTATTACTCCTGCAATAAAGTAAACTTGTTGAAATTTCTTTTTGTCTTGTTCAGTACCTAGCGCAAGTACTCCCAGTTGTCCAAAAACTCCACCTAAACCAATAAACAGGGGGATTAATGCCATTATCTTGAAAATTTCAGTTGTTCCCTGATATCCTTTTCCCAAAAAAGTTGTTAAATAGTTCGAACGGAAGTATAAAACAACAAAGACTAAACCCATACAAGAACCTACAAACATAGCAATCTTACGTACTAGACTTACTGCTTCAGTTGTTTTATCTTTTGATAATGCGCTTATTTTGGGATAAAATGACTGTGAAATTGGAACAAAAATCAAATAACTAAATCCGCGCATGATTTTTTCTGCAGCCGTATATTTTCCGACTTCGTCTGGTGTCGAGAAATAAGCCAAAATAATTGCAAATAAACTTGTATATAAGCTTGTGGCAGCACTCGAAAGAAAAATAGGGTAGCTGGCTTTTAGTTCTGCTACTATTTGTTTTTTTGTTGAATCAAACCAATTTGTTACATATTTATTGTTAAGGAGAATCGAAGTTGTAATCACACTGCTTAAAACATAAACCAAGGACTGTATCAATGCAGCTTTCTGATAATCTGAAGACTGTTTTACAATAATAAATGTTAGTGGCAATATTAGAAGTTTAGATACGATGTTTACAATTGAGATAATCCGGATTTTGCCTAGACCCTGAAAAAGCCATACAAATGAAAATGCATTGGCAATAACCATGAGAAACATAATTATCATGGTGGATGAGTAAATAGAAAACCGCGGTACTGCAAATGCAAAAATTAATAAAATTACAAAGCTGAGTAGAAGTAATCCAAGCTTAGCCAATAATGTTGCTGAAAAAATTTGATTTAGTTCCGCTTGATCGTCTTTAGCCAATGCAACCCGCTTAGTCGCACTTAAATTAAATCCAAAATCTACAATAAGCATTAGATATTGGGTTATTGCTAAAGAAAAACCTATATAGCCAAACTTCTCAGCTCCTAGTACAATCATTAAATAAGGAAATACAATTAATGGCGCTACATAATTAAAACCTTGTAGAGCAATTAAATAGACTGTATCCAAAATTTCTCGTTTATGCTCCATTACTTGTATTTCTCCATTTTATCCTCAATACTTACATCAGTTTTTGATGTTTGTATTTTTACATAAGTCATTAAACTGTCGGCTCCGGTTTCATAGCATGCTTCCTGAGCTTGCTTTACCACTTTCATAATATCATCATAAGTGCCTTCCATAACAGTTTCAAAAGGAGTTACTTTGTACCTTAATCCGGAATTTGCAATAACTTCTATAGCTTTGTCTACCAATGTGTAAGGATGAATTGTTTTTGATGTTGGAAGTATTTGTAGTGCGATGTTTACAGTGTTATTCATGAGATAATAATATTAAAGTAAAACGCCACAATGTTTTAAAAATTGTGTACGATATTGAATTATTTCGAATAAATAATATCCGTTAAAATAAAAAATAAAGATACAAAAAAACCCGAAATTTCTTTCGGGTTTTCGGAGATTTATTATCTCAAAAATTTATTCAGCTGCTTCTTCTGTTGCTGGAGCAGCTTCTTCTGTTGTAACTTCGGCTTCGGCCTCTGCAGCAGCGGCAATTGCTTCAGCTTTTTTCTTTGCAACTTCTTCAGCTTTAGCTTTGTTTACGTCAGCTTCAGCTTTCAAACGTGCTTTTACTTCAGCTTGTTTTTCAGCAGCCAATTGTTCTTTAGTTTTCGAAACTTTTGATTCTTTTGTTGTTTTCCATGCAGCGAAACGTTTTTCTGCTTCTGCTTCATCGAAAGCTCCTTTTTTTACACCTTCCAAAAGGTGTTTTTTCAACAATACACCTTCCTCAGAAAGAATATTGCGGGTGGTGTCAGTAGGCTGAGCACCTGTTGTCATCCAATACAATGCACGTTCGAATTTAAGATCGATAGTAGCAGGGTTTGTGTTTGGATTGTACGAACCGATTCGTTCGATAAATTTACCATCACGTGGTGCGCGACTGTCAGCAATAACGATATGATAATAAGCATATCCTTTACGGCCATGACGTTGCAATCTGATTTTAGTTGGCATTTTTTAATAATTTAATTGATTATACCTAATGCTTTTTCTCGAAAAGCGGACGCAAAGATAATCAATTATTGTCAATTATCAATGATTAACTTTCAATTATTTACAGAGCACCCAGGCGTTTTCGAATTGCGCGTCAGTTTTGCGTAGATTTTCCAT
>JBBIID010000043.1:0-12460 GCA_037446675.1 Paludibacter sp. | reverse complement strand
TTATATTTATTTTTTTACAATCTTAAGATTGATTGTTCTGTTCCCTTTTTTAAGCTTTAAGATATAAATTCCATTATCACAGTTTGTTAAGTTAATTGTAGCATTTGGAGAAATAGTCCTAAATAGTTGTTTTCCCATAATGTCTGATAAAACTGCACTTTCAAAATTGTCAGCTATGTGGATGATCCCTGATGTGGGATTTGGAAATACAAGCATTTTATTAGAATATAAATCTTTCGTCGCAGTTGGTGGAAGATTGTCTACGTTGAACGAAAGTGTTTCTCCGGTTATTTGAATATTCGAAATTGAAATATCCTGACTGTCTCCCGTACTTGAAAATGGAATAGGGTTTGAGCTTTGGTTAAAACTGTTACGCTCATTTAAATTTGAAAATGCCGCCAAAGTTAGGTCACCGGAATTTGTAAGAGTTCCGTTTTTACGGAAAATATAAAATTCCGGGATTTCATTTATAGAGCCCGTTTGAAGTGAATTCACCCGATACACAAGGAGTCCGGATTCAGGTAAACTTTTGTCATAACCGTGTGAGTTATCTCTGAATTCTAAAATAAAAAATTCTTCCGGATTTGTGCTATTTATTCTATAGGCATTGTTTGTTGCTTTGTTCGACGAATTGAGCGTATATGTTCCAGCTTCGGTAATGATAGGAATCTCCTCGATCCATTTTGCCGTTGAGTATTTCCAACGATTGTAAACCAATGGATTAACCAATTCAGGACCATCCATCGGATCCCATATTCCTACAGGACGTGGATAAAGAGTCCGAGGACGATACAAATAAGGAAATCCAAGTTGGTTCATCAGAAAGCGACAATGAGTAGCCAGTGAGTTCCGCTCGTAAACAATTGTGAAATTTTTCACAATCTTTCCATTCAAAGTTATAGCTCCGTTCGTGGTGGTGAATCTGTCGGAGATCGTGCCGTTTTGTGGAGTGTGCGCTCCTTGGTTGGCACCTCTTCCAGTTCCTCTCAACACTACTACAAAGTTGTCTACTATGCCATCATTATCTTTGTCAATATTTATATTGTTGTCAAGTGTATTCCCAATTTTGCCAACTAATTCTTTTATAATAAATCCGATCGATATATCGGTCAAGGATGAAATATCAGAACCTTTGCATTGCGGAAAATCTTTAGCCCAATCACTTTCGTAGCAGAAAAAACAATATTTCAATTCAAATGAATTGGACGGAGATGATAATTGCGGGAGTATTACTGAATTGACATTCAATAGTCCGTTCGAAATTGAATTGAAATATGATTTTAAAGACGATTCTGTTCCATTGAGGAAATCATTATAGTCGGCTTTTGTCATATCAAACTCGGGGTCACCATTGAACCGAGCCAGTACAACAACCCTGTTCAGATCGCCTGAAAGTAAGTCGGACTGAGCACTTATGTTTGAGCAATAAATGCACAAAGAGAAAATGAATAAGAGAATATATTTTAGTTTTATCTTCATAATTTAATTGTTTCTTGAACGCTAAAAATCCTTTTGGAATGATGATTTGTCTTGTCGTTATTGTTCCCAACTACATTTATTAGGATCTTTGTCCATTATCAGTACCAGTTTACCTCCATTTTTTATAGCTTCGAATGGAATTCTTGGCTCTTTTAGTTTAACTCCATTTAAGGTTGCTGATTTGATATAGCAGTTTTTGGCTGAATTATTGACTGCTTCGATTACGAATTTTTTTCCTGAATAATAGTTGTTATCCAAATCGATCGATATTTTGTTGAAAATAGGACTTGTGAGTTCCAGTTTTGAGTTTAAAGTGACTCCTCCGTTCATTTCAAATAAACCCATGGCCGACATTACATACCATGCACCCATTTGGCCTTCATCTTCATCTCCTTCCCAACCGTGGTAAGGGGTGTCGCCATAATAAAGATCCAAAATTTCACGCGTGTATTTTTGACATAGCGTTGGCTTGTTTAGGTAGTTGAATATAAATGCTGAGCTCATATTTACCTCATTGCCCTGATTTATGTAAAATTCTGCGGATTGACCCATTGTGCGGTCGAAAACATGAGCCGCAAAGTTGTACTTACGTGATTTTTCAAAACCTTCTATCAATCTTTTTGCTGCTTGTTCTTTTCCTATGAGAGCCAAAAGACCAGTTATATCGTGCGGCACGTACCATGAGTATTGCCATGAATTACCTTCGATGAAGCCTTTATTTGAGAAAACATCAAATTCAGTATCCCATTTCCCTGTAGAATCTCGTCGACAAACAAACTTGGTCTCAGGGTTATAAATATTTTTATAGTTCATTGATCGTTTTTCAAAAAATGTGGCATCATCAGTGTAACGTAATGCTTTGGCCAATTGAGCAACACAATAATCGTCGTATGCGTAATCGAGCGTTTTCGACACAACATCTACTTCCATAGGCATGTAGCCGTACTTAATATACAAATCCAAATTCCTTTGCCCGTACGAGCCACCGCAAGGATGATTGCCTCCGGTTTCAGTTACTATTTTGTGTATTGCATTGTATATAGCTTCACCATCTTTTCTGATTCCTTTTTGGTAAGCGGCAACCATTAATGCAATTTCGTGCGATCCTTCCATTATTCCGGAATATTCTATTCCTGTGGGGCCTTTACCTGTCCATCCAGTATGTTTACACATCTCAAGTTGAGTCGTTACCCAGTTATCAATAATTTTGGGACTCAGAATGGACCATAATCCGTTTAAGTTCCAATACGAATTCCAAAAGGCATCTCCTCCGTATACTGATTGCCCTTGCTCCAGTTGACGAATGTTTTCGCAAGCATCTCTGTATTTCCCATCACTGTCATTCCATGTTTGCTTGCCGGAGTAAGATCGGTAAAGATTGGTATAAAACTTAATTTTGTCTTTTTCCGCTCCACCTTCTACTTTTATCTTGCCCAGCAGGTCATTCCAGATTTTTTTTGAATGATTTACACATGCGTCAAAATCCCAGCCGAACGGATCGGTTAGTTCTTCTTTCATATTTCGCCTTGCACCTTCGATACTGACTAATGATAGTGCCGACTGTACTTTTATATCCTCTTTTTCGCTGGTTTTGAAGGTGAGATAAGCTCCGATTCTGCCCTTCCCGCTAATGCTATTTATATCTTCTTTTATGTTATCGTTGTTCCATCCGTTGAAGTGAGCAAACGGTTTATCAACCCGGACAACAAAGAATAATTTCCAATCATTCCACGAACTCCACGCTCCTGATCTGCAATCGGCATACCCTTCGAGTTCCGTGTCGCTCACTTTCGTTATTTTTGCATCTTGTACAGTGAAACCGTAATCCCATTCAGTTGGAAATTGTAGATCTATCAAAATGCGGGATTCTTTACACTCAGGGAATGTATATTTCTGAAAGCTACAGCGTGTTGTAGCAGTAATCGCCGCTTTGACGTTATGGTCGTACAGTTCCACTTCGTAATAGCCGGGTGATGCTTTTTCAGTTTCCTTTATAATTCGTGAATGATAACCGGCATTAGCACCTTTGAACGGAGAATCGGGACTCGGATTTGAGAGAGCAAGATCAGCAGTTGTTGGCATCATCATTAGCCCGCCCATAGTCCATGCGTGAATGTGGCTAAAGCCGGAAATACTGTTGTTGGAATATTCATAGCCTCCCATCCAATGATTTCCCTGATTGTCAGGCCCTATTTGAACCATCCCAAAGGGCATTTGCGCGTATGGACCCAGCATCCAACGGGAATTTGAAGTGCCTATAAAGCAATCAACATAGTCGACAGGTTCTTTTCCTTTACCAAACGTGTAATTAACCGAGAATAGATAAATAGTAATAAATAGTAATATATAGTGTCTTTTTCTCATCTTATTTTGCTTTTATGTAGAAATAGAAAATGTTTTTATTCTTTACACCGTCGTAACAAGTCAATGAAAGTTTATGATAATGTTGGGTAATCAAAAAAGTAGTTCCATCGTGTTTTTGGTAATTTTCCTGCCATTCTAAAGCTGCATCTGTCGGAACTTTTATTTTACAAGAATAATCATACTCTGTTGGCATGTTTTCAGCGTCTATTACCACATCGTCATTTATATTCCATGCCGAATAAGTGAATGTTACACTAGAAATACCACTTTCGTCTTTTATCAATGCACGAATGGTTACACTATCTCCACGAGTCACTTCTAAAGTGTCGTTCTCTATCACTGCTTTAGGTGAAATGAAGTCTATGCCATCATTAATATCATGTGAGCATGCTACAAAGAGAGTAGTCAATGCAAAGAAAATTATATAAATGTTGTTTCTCATTTTCTTATAGGCTTATTTCCAACCTGGGTTTTGTTTTAAATTTTGGTTTTTAAGTATTTCCAGAAGAGGAATCGGATAATAATTCATCTTCTGCTCGAACACTCTGTTTTCTACCTGAATAATGTTATGTGTGAATGTTCCGTCTTCGTTTTTTGTAATTAGCATACCGTGAATAGGTTTGTTTAAGATACTGTCACCTATGCCCCAACGTCTTACATCCCAAAAGCGATGTTCTTCAAATGCGAATTCAACTCTTCTCTCATTTCTGATTCGTTTTCGCATCTCGTCTTTTGATAAATTTTGTGCAATATTGAGTGTTTTTATTCCTCCTCGTTTTCTAACCAGATTTAGCGCGTCGTATACCGATTTGTCCGGGGCATCTAAATATTCATTCATAGCTTCAGCATAATTTAAGAGTATTTCGGCATATCTGAAGAATATCCAGGGACGTCTACGTGTTTCATTTTTTGCTAAATTTAAGTTCTGGTCTATATATTTTCTCATATAATAGCCTGTTTTTGTCGCTGTTGAAGTCTTATTGATTCCATCTTTTCCTCCTATATAAGTATCGATTGTTGTTCCGTTAAACTTTAATCCATTATAACCAATACTATACATCAATCTCGGATCTCTTCCCACATATGGATTGGCCGGATTGTAAGTTGAACCGGGCTCATCAATTGCCTTTCCATTTATCATTTCATACGAATCCACCAATTCCTGAGTAGGATTTGTGTAGCCTTTGCCTCCATAACTGATAGGATTGTTATATAATTCAATACTATTCGAATTGTCTGCTCCGGTAGCAAAAATAATTTCAGTATTATATGGGATAGTAAATACAGAATAGTAAGTGCCGAACAGATTTAGTTTTGAAGAGTTGGTACTTTGTATATCCATAATAACTTTAGCAGCATCTGCTGCATTTTTCCATAATTGTTTGTCGTATGTTGTATTGTTTAGCGGACTTGCTAAGTAAAGTAATGCTCTGGATTTCAGTGCTAAAGCGGAAATTCGTGTTGCACGTCCGTAATTTGCCGGATCAGTGTTGAAATTTTGCAAGTATTTTGCGGCACTGTCACAGTCGTTTACAATAAATTCTATAGCTTCATCAAAGGTGGACTGTTTCAGCGATAAAGCGGTTTCATTGGTCAGTACTGTATCTACCAACTGAATATTTTCGAATCGTTTTGCTAATTCGAAATGATACATTGCCCGCAGGAATAAAGCTTCTCCTTTCATTCGTCTATAATCAGCTTTCGAAATAGAATCTTTATCGATTAATCCGGCATCTTTGATAATACCTTTTAGTTCGGAAAGAAAAATATTTGTTTTTCGAATTCCAATGTACATGTTTTTCCAAACATCTGTTTCTGGATTGTAAGTAGGGCTAAGAGCTCCATTGTTAAATCCGTGAACCATGGAACCGGCATAAGAACATGTTGCTTCATCCGTAGCGCAGGCGAACATGGCATTGTCAAGTCGATTGTATCCGTTAATGAGTTCCCTGTAAGCGCTGTTCAAAAATCCGGGAGCAAATCTGTCATCAGAAAAAACGGCTTCTTCCGTTAAGTTTGTATCTACATCCTTGTCCAGCAAGTTGCAGGATGTCAAGAATATAACTATTGATAGATATATGATTTTTTTCATTTTCATTTTTTTAAAATTTAACGATAAAGCCTGCATTAAATGTTTTCATTACAGGATATCCTGTGATGCCTGCATCTACCACTTCTGGGTCGAGATGATATTTTGATAAATGGTCCAAGCTAAATAGATTTTGCCCGTTTACATATAACCTGATGGTTTTTATATTAATTTTTCTGGTTAAAGAATTCGGAATGCTGTATCCTAGTTCCAAATTATTCAATCGAATAAAATTCCCATTTACAATCCAAAAGGAAGAAGATCTGAAATTATTTAAATTATTCTCAGTCGTTAATCTTGGGTAACTTGCCGATTCTTCATTTACATTTGCTTCCCAAGCTCTGTAAGCTAAATCTGTAGCTTTGTTATTGTTTTGTATAACCCATACAGCAGCATTATTAAGGTAAACGGACCGGTTGGCAACGCTCGAAATTGAGGCGGACAAATCAAATCCTGAATAGTCAACTCCAAAATTTAATCCGAATGTCCATTCGGGTATTGTTGGGAATCCCATTGGAACTTCGTCGTAAATGTCAATCACATTGTCTTCGTCGGGATTTTGGTTTTTATATTTTATGTCTCCCGGTTGTATTTTATAGAATGTTGAAAGTGGGCTGTTCGAAATATCATTCTGGTCTTTATAAAATCCAATTGCTTCCAATCCCCACAATTGGGTTACTGATTTGCCGATTTTTGATTGATAATCTTTTAAACCAGCCACTTCGTCCATGGAAGTGATTTTGTTTCTGGCAAACGATACATTAGCATGTGCAAAATATCCTAACTTTCCTATTTTATTCTCGTGAGATAGGGCGAACTCAAATCCTCTGTTCAATACTGATCCGATGTTTACTAAAGAGAATGGCGCACCTACTGTAAGAGGCGATGTATTGCTTTGTTCTGAAATTATGTTTGTCCGGTTACTTTGAAATAGATCAAAATTTATTGATACTGTTTTGAATAAATCAATGTCAATTCCTGCATTGATTGTATGAGAAGTTTCCCATGTCAAGTCTGGATTACTTAAACGTCCTTCCCATGCTCCATCGCTCCAGCTATAACCTGACCCAAAAATATAACCTCCAAACGATGAGTCGAAACCTGACCAGTGTGATTGGTATGCATACCTATCATAACCTGTTTTACTGTTTCCGGCTTCGCCATACGATGCTCGTATCTTCAGAAAATTGACAACAGCATCTTTTTTGAAAAACGATTCATTGGAAATAAGCCAACCTCCTGCAATACTTGGGAAAAATCCAAATCGTTTACCGGGAGCAAACTCCTCGCAACCATCATATGAAAAGCTGAACTCCGCAAAATACCTTTTGTCGAAATTATAACTAGCTTTTCCATTTATCCCTTGCCTTGAGAAAGGAGGATTATCACCTTGTTTGAATTGTTGCGATTGATAATATCGGATCTCTGTTGAAACAGTCTGTTTGCTCCAATCTTTGTTATACGAGAACCCTCCGTAGAAAGCGAGCATATATTGATAGTAATCGGCAAATTTTTCTTGAGTGAGCGAAAGCTGTTTGTCTTCACCATATTTGTTATAAGTACTGTCCGATTGTAACTCGTAAGTTGCGTAATTACTCGATTTTCCCATTCCGTAACTTGAAATTCCATCGTAAGCCACTGTTACTTTAGCGGATAATCCTGAAGTTATAAAATCGAGTTTGTGAATTCCGGTTGCTTTCACTTGTAGTGCTTTGTTTTTGTCCTGACGATACCCCGTACTACTAAGCATTCCATATGGATTTGTCTGATATTGTGATGTCCCTGCTATTTTGCCATCTTCGTAATAAATTGGCATAGCGTTGGGAGCTATTGTTGACAACGAATTGAATATGGTGGACGAAGAAACATTGGGCATGTTTCTGGTTTCAATTTGTCCGGCTAAGTCGAGCGAAATGATGAATGATTTGGAGATGGTTGCATCAAAGTTTGATCGTATATTGTAACGGTCGTATTGAATATTTGAGTTGAAATTGTCATTCAAGTCTGTATATTTATAAAGTCCATTTTGATTGAGATATCCGAATAAAATGTAATACCGAATCGCCTCGTTTCCTCCTCTGAATGATATTTTGTATTGCTGTTGAGGAGCAGTTGTTTTCAGAAAGGATTTATACCAATCGACATTGGGATACAAATAAGGATCGTGAGTTCCGTCGTACATCGAAGGATCGTACTTAGCATCTGTGGGAATAGCTAGTCCATCGTTAGTAAGCGCTTTTCTATACAGTGTAACATATTCTTCTGAATCTAAAAATTGAGGTAAACGTGTCGGTTGTTGCAATCCAAGTTGAGACGTAAAGTCTATCTCTGTTTTTCCCACTTTTCCTCTTTTTGTGGAGATTAAAATAGTTCCATTGGCTCCGCGTTGCCCATACTGAGCGTTCGCGGCCCCATCTTTTAAGATACTTACCGATTCAATTTCCTGTACATCCAATTGGCTGAAATTTCGTTCAATATCATCGACTAGAAGAAGCGGTGAACGCCATTGTCCAAATGTTCCAACTCCCCTAATATAGATGTCGGATGATTCATAACCTGGCTCATTTCCTGAACTTTGAAGAATAGTCAGTCCTGTTGCTTTTCCAACCAGTGCTTTTTCAGCCGAACTAACGGATAAATTTTCGAAATTATTACATGATATCGTAGAAACGGAAGATAGTAGAGATGTTTTAGTTTGTTCGCCGTATCCTACTTTATATACCTGCTCGGCAGAAGATTTCTTTAGCTCAATATTAAGAATCTCATTGTTGTTTTTTACTTCTAGTTCAATCGATTGAAAACCCGATTTGGTTATATACAAAACATCTCCTCTTTTTGCATTTATGGTGTAATTGCCTGAATGATCTGAGTATACATATTTGAATCCATCGAGCAAAGAAACAGTAACTTCTTCCAAGGGTTTTTTGTCGAAGGTTATCAATCCTTTCACTACGGAATTGTTTTGCTCCTGCGAAAAGAGGCTAAAACTATTCAATCCGATAATAAATACAGTACTTAGAATTTTTATGAATGTATATTTTACTAAGTGTTTCATGTTTTCTGTGTTTTATAAAGCCAACTTTATATCAAAGGTTTACAATTAGTAATTCCACCCTGGATTTTGTTTTAATAATGCATTTTTTTGTAACTCACTCAATGGAATAGGGTATAGATTCATTTTTTCAGTGAAAATTCTGTCTTCAAAAATGACTTTATTGTAAGTGTAAGTATTATCTTCATTTTTTGTGATTTCCATTTCATACATTGATCCGTTGAAATATTTTTCCCCATCAAGCCAACGCCGCACATCCCACCATCTGTGTTCCTCAAAACAGAGTTCGATTGCACGCTCGTTTTTTATTCGTTCTCTCATTTGTTCTTTAGTTAATCCAAGAGGCAAATCTGGCATCCCACTGCGATTGCGGATTTTGTTCACTGCGTCGTATACTTCCGTGTTTGGACTGATTAATGTTTCGTTTAAAGCTTCTGCATAGTTTAAATAAATTTCAGCAAGCCGGAAATAAATCCAGTTATGATACGAAGTGTTTGAAGAGGTCTCCGTGAGAGCTTCAGGAAGATATTTTCGAACATAGTATCCGGTAATACATTTTTCTTTTGTTAATCTGTGTTTTCCTCCCAAATAAAGTTGAGCGGTTATTCCTTGCCACATGCTTCCGTTATAAATGATAATTTTATAAAACCGAGGATCCCGGTTCGAATATGGATTTTGAGGGTCGTAACCGGATGTAGGATCAGTTATCGGCTTTCCATTTTCCATTTCGAACATGTCCACAAAATTCTGTGTAGGAGCAACAGCTCCCGAGCCACCGAAACCATCACCCGCCGGAGCCCAAACTCTTACTTCTGCACTTTTGAAATTAACAGGAGCAGCGTTGTACCAAAAAATAATTTCTTTATTTCCTTCGTCAGGACGTTTAAAAAATAAAGTTTCGTAATCTTTTGCCTTGTTTCCCGTGTCGTATAAAGCGTATACACTGTTACCAATACTGTCTTTTAAATCGATAACAGCTTTGGCTGCCGAAGCTGCAAGTTGCCATTTGTCCTGATTTGTGAATTCTGTATTCCACAAAGGGCTGGCTGCATAAAGCAATACTCTCGCTTGCAATGCCATCGCGACTCCTTTTGTTGCACGTCCCTGTTCGCTATCGGACATTGAGACTGGCAGTAATTTGATTGCTTGTTCCAAATCGCTCAAAATTGCAGCAACACATTCTTTATAACTGTTACGGGGGAGCTGCAAATTGTCGTTGGGATATAAAAGTTTATCATTTAAAATGGGCATTCCTCCATAACGTTTAATAATTTCATGGAAGTAAAATGCGCGCAAGAAATAGGCTTCACCTACCATTCGGTCTTTTATCGCCTGAGTCGGAAAGGGAATCTCTTCAACTTTGCTTAGAAATACATTTGCCTTTCGGATTCCTTCATAATTTCTCAATATTTGATTGTCAACTCCATCGTACATTCCTACATTAAATGAATTGCTGGTATGCCAGCCCATGCGTGAGTCAGCCTCATCGGTGGCACACGCTATGGGAGCTGGATCAAAACTACCCAACACATTATATCCTTTTTGTAAATTCGTATAAATATCGGCATGAAAACGGTAAGCTGATTCGAAATTTCCAAAAACAGTCGATTCATCCAGATTTAATCCAGGTGCACGTTCGAGAAAATTGTCGTCACAACCGAAACTGATGGCGATAATGAATATATATATTAATAATTTATGTCTTTTCATGTTAATGTAAAACTTAGAAGTTTATATTAGTTCCAAAATTAAATGATTGCATTGGTGGCATATAGCCTCCACGGTTATTCCTGTTATCTGGATCCAGATAAGGCTCTTTCGACCAGGTGATAAGATTTAGTCCTGAAACGTAAATGCGAATATTATTTACACCTATTTTTTTTATTATTTTGTCTGGGATACTGTATCCAAGATCGAGGTTTTTCAATCGAATATAACTTCCGTCTGATAAGGTGTAGTCGGCTCCGGCTTCGTTGTTCTGATATTTTCCGTATAGTTGCGTGTATTGGGCTCTGCTGTCTCCAGTTTCAGGTGTCCAATAATACCAATGCTGTGGGTATACGTTGTCTCCGTTTGAGAATGCCCACATTATTTCCCAGTTTTTGTCGAAAGATACGTTTGCTGTTCCTTGAAATAATAAACTAATATCAAATCCTTTGTAATTTAAACCAAGATTAATTCCATATTGGATTTCAGGTACGGTTGGATATCCAGTACGGACATAATCGTTATGGTCAATAATACCATCTTCGTTTATATCTTTGTATTTTAAATCACCGGGATGTACATCGCTGTTTCCTTCCAGGCCAAGTTGGGATGGACTGTTTTCAATGTCTTCGTAATCCTGAAAATAACCTATTGTAATCAATTTTAATGGTGTATCAATGGAATAGCCTTCGGCTCGTTGGTAAGGCAGCACTGCATTCGATGTTCCCATATTTAGGATTTTATTCCGGGCGAAACTGAAGTTTCCTTTTATGTTATATGATAAATCGCTGTTTATTGAATTATTATGCGATAATTCAATTTCTACTCCCTGATTTTGAACAACGCCGATATTTGCAGGAGAAAAAGTGGTGCCCACATAATCGGGAACGGCTTGTAGCGATGTTAGAATTCCACTTCTCAGTTCATGGAAGTAATCTACATTCAGGTTCACTAAACTCTTGAAGAATGAAGATTCGACTCCAATATTTATTTTACGCGATGTTTCCCACGATACGTCTGGATTTGCAATTCGTCCCTGGCGGATACCATTTACAACATTATCACCTACACCAAACATATATGAATTGTCTGTTGTGGCATATTCGTACTGTTGTAAGTATATGAAACGTGCCGAATTCGTTGTTCTTGTAATCGGGTCGTATGACCATGCACGGTCGTTTCCTACCCATCCTAAAGATGCTCTTAACTTGAGATTACTCAAAATGTTTGATAGAGAACTCTGCTTGAAGAAAGTTTCGTTTGAAATAACCCACCCTGTAGCAAAGGCTGGGAAGAGTCCGTAACGTTTACCTTTTGCAAAGTTTTCAGAGCCATTATATCCGAAATTAATTTCAGCGAGATATTTGGATGCATAACCATAAACTAATCTTCCCACAACTCCTTGGCTGGCATATTGTAAATCAGTATTATTGCCGGACAGAAGCCTGTTTGCCAATAACAACGCATTGAAATTGTGCTTTCCAAACTCTTTCTGGTAGGTCAATCCCGTTTCCAGATATTCCCAACCCCATCTTAACGGTCTGTCCTGACCACTTTTTATATACGTATCGGTGGCATACTCGTATTGATATAAAGCTACGTTTTTGTAGTATACTTTCCCATGTTTGCTGTCGTCGTCATATGCTAACTGGCCTTTAATTGCTAGTCCAGGAAGTAACCAATCCAGTTTGTATTGTAAATTGATACCTACTTCCAATACATTTTTATTTTCTTTAAAAATCCCGGAATCTTCAATGGTTGCATGGACA
>JBBIID010000042.1:0-12493 GCA_037446675.1 Paludibacter sp. | reverse complement strand
ACCCAAAGTGCAAATGTTGCTAACGCCATTGCAGCTCCGCGAATGCGATTAGGGAAAATTTCGGATAATATCACCCACACGATAGGAGCCAACGACATAGCGTAAATGGCAATCGCGGTAACAACCAATGCTAATACAGCAACTCCTTTTAAATGAAAATAGAAAGCGCCTCCGAGCAAAATGTAGTTCAATACCAAACCGATTGATCCTAAAACCATCAGCTTTTTGCGGCCCCATTTGTCAACAGTAAACATAGCCACCAACGTGAATACGAGATTGACACTTCCGGTAATTACAATATTGAAAAGTGTATCGCTTACACCGTAACCGGCTGCGGTAAATATCTCTTCTGCGTAGTTAAACACAGTGTTTATTCCACACCATTGCTGGAAAATTGCGAGAAAAACGCCAATAATCAGAATAAGTCCGTAGGCAGGTTTGAAAAGCGCTTTGAAATCTACTTTTTCGCTTACGTCGTTCAATGTGGCTTTTATATTGGCTATTTCTTCGTTGGCATATTCTTCTCCACCGATTTTTTTCAACGTTGGAAATGCTTTTTCCGATTTCCCTACTTTCATTAACCAACGTGGACTTTCGGGAACAATAAAAGTGAGTAGGAAGAATGCTACAGCAGGGAAGGCACAAGCGTAAAACATCCAACGCCAGCCTGTCTGTCCATTCCACGAAGCCTGAATGAAGGCATCTGTTGCTCCTTCAGGCACTTTCTCGGCAATTAGTAAGTTTATTATTTGTGCGCCGAGAATTCCGATAACAACCGTCATTTGGTTGAGGGATACGAATCGTCCGCGTAAATGCGACGGAGCTACTTCGGCAATATACATGGGCGAAAGTGCGGAAGCTAACCCAATGCCCACACCGCCGATGATTCGGAATATGATGAAAGTGGAATAGCTCATTGCTGCTCCGGTACCGATAGATGCAATTGTAAATAGAAATGCTGAGGATAGTAAAGGCCATTTGCGCCCGAATTTATCGCTGACCACACCTGAAATAACAGCGCCGAGAATACAACCAATTAGCGCGCAACTCATGGCCCAGGCCTGTAGATTTGCTGTTGTTGATATTTCGAAAAAGCGTTCGTAAAAAGGTTTCGCTCCACCAATCACCACCCAGTCGTAACCAAAGAGCAGCCCGCCCATGGCCGAGACCATAGAAATACCTAAGATATAGGCATTATTAAATTTTCGCATAATATTACTTTAATGTTTTACGATTGCAAAGTAAAGAGTTATTGCCAAAGTTGCAAATAGAATAAATACTGATTTGAATGGATTATTTTACGGTAAAATTGGAAAATAGATTTTTTAAAATTATTTTTGACCCGAAATTAATCAATACTGAAAGGATGGCTAAAATAAAGAGTGGTTTTATGGGGGAAAGAGCTGTTGTTCTTCCTGCTCCGATCATCGAAGATATTAAGCATGACGATTTGGGTTGTTTGCTTCATATTACCGACATAGGTTTCTATCCCAAAGCCGATTTCCATTTCCGAAAAAGGACAAAAGAAGAGGCGAAACAGTATGTGTTGATCTATTGTTTCGAAGGTAGAGGCTGGTTCGAAATGAATGGAATAAAACAGATTGTTCCCGAGCATCATTTTTTCATTCTGCCTAAAGGAAAGTCGCATTCGTACGGAAGCGATAAAAAGAATCCATGGACTATTTATTGGATGCATTTCGATGGAGAAAAGGCGGGATATTTTTCCGACGGACTGGATAAACCTGTGAAAATATCGCCGGAGAAAGATTCACGGCTCGAAGAGCGGCTTCATTTGTTCGAAGAGATATATTCCACATTGAAAAACGGTTACAGCAAAAATAATCTTGATTACAGCATTTCGTGTCTGTTTCATTTTTTGGGTTCTTTAAAGTTTATTGGTGCATATCGCGAAAGCATTTCGGCCAATCAGCATCCCAGAGATATAACCGACGAAGCTATTCATTTCATGCGCGAAAATATCCGAAAACGGCTTACGTTGAAAGAAATTTCGGATTATGTAGGTTTCTCGGTATCGCATTTCTCTACGCTGTTTCAAAAAAAAACAGGTTACTCGCCGCTAAATTATTTATCGCAGCTTAAAATTCAGGAAGCGTGCCATTATCTCGATTTTACCGATATGAAAATAAATCAGATAAGCTCACTTATCGGATTTGAAGATCCGTTTTATTTTAGCCGCATTTTTACTAAAACAATGGGAGTTTCGCCTTCGGAATATCGAAGCAAAATTAAAGGATAGTGTTTTTGCCTTTTTATCCATGCGAATAATAAAATAATCTATTCTATTATTTTTAAGAGTTCACTAGTTTTGTGACTAAAATTCACTTAATTAAGAACTTATGAAAATCACTTTCTTCAAACAGGCCTTTTTGAGGGCAATTTCATGGAAACGGTTTGAATGTAAGGCAGCTTTTTCGGCATTACTTATGCTGTCTGTAGTCGCTTCCGCCTCTTCCGAATCGTATAAATTAATCTCTCCGAACAAAAAACTAAGCCTCTCGATAAACACTGATAAACAGCTGTGTTATCAATTGTTTTATCAGGGAACAGAGCTCACAAAATCATGCCCGGTAGGGTTGCAACTGGCAACTGGCGAAAACTGGGGAACGAATGACAATGTGTTGAAGCACAAAACGCGAAAAGAGAATACTGAGGTAAAACCTTTATTTGGGAAATTTTCGAAAATTCAGGATCAATACAACGAAATAAAATTATCATTCGGAGCAGGATACTCGGTTTATTTCAGACTTTACAATGAAGGAATGGCGTATCGTTTTGAAGCAAATGGTTCGGCAAACGATTCGATTGTGATAAAAACAGAAAAAGCTGATTTTATATTAAGTGACGATCCGGCTGTGATCTTACCCGAAACCGCAAATTTCACGGCATGGGAGTTGAGCCATGTGATGTATAATTCAACGTCGGAAATTCAAAACGGGAAATATGGTATTACCCCTGTTTTGTTCGACAACAAAAAACAAAAACTCAAAATTGTAGTTGCCGAATCGGATTTGCGCGATTATCCGGGCATGTACATTCAGAAAAATGAGCGTGGATTTAGTGGTTTTTGGGCAAAATACCCGAAAGAAGTTGTGATGGGAAGTTGGGGTAATTTTGTTACGGTGGTGAAAGACAGAGAAGATTACATTGCAAAAACAGCCGGCAATCAGGTATTCCCATGGAGGGTAGTTATTGTGGCAGATGACGACCGCCAATTGCTGAGCAATGAAATGATTTACCTGCTTTCGAAGCCACAGCAAATAAAAAATACGGATTGGATCAAACCAGGCAAAGCGACATGGGAATGGTGGCATTGTGCTATGCTCGAAAATGCACCTTTCGAATCGGGACATAAGCATCTTTCGACTCAACTTTATAAATATTATATCGATTTTGCCGCCGAAAATCATTTGGAATATTTACTAATTGATGCGGGTTGGTCGAACTTATTTGCTCCAACCGAGTTGAATCCGAAGATTGATATGAAGGAATTGATTCGTTATGGAGAAGAAAAAAATGTTGGAATATGGTTATGGACCGTTGCCTCAACACTCATTCATCATCAACATAAATATCTGGATTCGATTAGCAGCTGGGGTGCTTTAGGCGTGAAAATTGACTTTTTCGATCGCGACGATCAGCTCATGATACACGAATATGAGAATCTGGCGAAAGCTTGTGCCGATCGAAAGTTGATGGTCGACTTTCATGGATGTAGCAAACCTACCGGATTGAACCGCGCATATCCGAATGTTTTAAATTACGAAGCAGTTCGTGGCGCGGAATGTTCGAAATGGGACACATCAACCAATCCTGATTATCGATTGCAATTTATTTTCAGTCGCATGCTTGCCGGTCCGCTCGATTACACTCCCGGCTCGATGCGAAATTGTACAATGGAAAACTTCAAACCCGTTGATCCGGGACTCCCTTCCAGTTTAGGCACACGCTGTCAGGAATTGGCAATGTATGTGGTGTTCGATCATCCGTTGGTTATGCTTTGCGATTCTCCGGATGAATACCGTAAATATCCTGATATTCTGAAATATCTCTCGAATGTTCCAACCACATGGGACGATACTCGTGTGCTCGAAGCCAAAGTGGGAGAATACGCGATTGTTGCAAAAAGAAAAGGAGACACATGGTATATTGGAGGTATGAATGCCTGGGGCGAAAGGACTGTCAGTACAAGTTTGTCGTTCTTGAAAAAGGGAACTGAATACGAAGCAGAAGTGTTTGAAGATACTGCCGAAAGCAATGAAAATGCAAATATCTATTCGCATGCAACAAAGAAAATTGTTTCGGGGCAATCTTTAGATTTCAAAATGGCATCGGGAGGTGGTTTTGTAATGGTTGTTAAAGCAAAATAATCTAAAAAAATGAACACAAATTTCGCAAATCATATAAATTACAAATGACAGATACATTTGTTTTTGCAAAACTGGTTTTGCGAAGATTTGCGAAATTTGCGTTCAAAAAATATCATTGGATATTTTCTTCTTTTCTTTTAAATATCATGGATATTTTCTTGTCGTTCAAACTCTTTTGGAGTCATGCCAAATTGTTTCTGGAATAGCTTAATAAAATATGACGGAGAATTTATTCCCACCAAATAGCAAACCTCGCCGACTCTGTATTTCCCTTCCTGAATAAGCACAGCGGCTTTTTTTAGGCGAATGAGTCGGATAAAATCGGTTGGAGTAAGTCCCGAGAGCGCTTTAATTTTCCTGTGCAAACTAGAACGACTCATGAATACACTTTCCGACAATTTTTCGACATTAAAATCGCCATCGGTTATGTTTTCGTTGATGATATCAATCATTTTTTCCATAAATTCTTCGTCGGCTTTACACATCCCTATTTGCTGGATTGGCAAGAACGGTTTTTGCATAAAAGCTTCACGCTCGCGCATTCTGTTATTCAAAAGCGTAGTGATTTGAGTAATCAAGTGGCCGAAAGAAAATGGTTTTTCGATGTAAGCATCAGCGCCGATTTTTAATCCCTGAATTTTGCTATCCAAATCGTTTTTCGCAGTGAGTAAAATCACAGGAATATGACTTAAATCGATATTATTTTTCACTTTGCTACAAAATTCGAATCCATCCATGTCGGGCATCATTACGTCGCTAACAATGAGATCGATGTTTCTGTCGGCGAGTATTTGTAAACCTTCGATGCCGTTTGTGGCTTTTTCAACATTGAATTTCGAATGCAATTTATCGGAAATAAATGTCAGCATCTCAATATTGTCTTCCACCAAAAGCAAGGTCGGATTATTCCCTTTTTCCTGACTGAGTTCATGTTCGTCGATAATGAATTTGTTATTATCATCGGCCGACTCGTATACCCAAACAGGTTTGTCCTGTGTAAGAGGAAGTTTCAGAATAAAAGAATTTAGTTCCGAGTGTAAATCAAGATAAAGTTGTCCGTTGTGGAGTTCCGCAAGCGATCGTGCCAACGACAGTCCAATACCGGTGCTCGAAGGTGTGTTTCTGTTTTGCCCCAGCTGATAGAACGGATCGAAGATTTTTTCCGCTTCGTCTTTCGGAATCAGCTTGCCATCGTTCGAAATCGTAATGTAAAAATGAGTTTCATCCTTTGTAAGCTCTACAAAAAGCTCTTTTTCAGAGTATTTTACAGCGTTTACGAACAGATTGTTTATGATTTTTATCAATCCTTCTTTGTCAACAGGAGCTTGAAGTTCTGAATCAGGAATATTGAATTTCAGAGTTTTATTTTGCTGTTTTACAAGTGGTTCGAATAGTCCAATCGTGTCTTTTAATAATTGTTTTATATCATTGTTAGTCAGACTTAAAAGGAATTTGTTGCTGTCAATTTTACGGAAATCGAGCAGCTGATTTATCAACGAAAGCAAATGCTTCGTGTTATCTTCCATAATGTGCAGATTCTTGTTTATTTCTGGATCTTCAATCTGCATATCTTTCAGCGATTCCAACGGACCGTTGATAAGTGTAAGCGGAGTCCTGATTTCGTGAGCTATTTCGGTAAAGAATTCAACTTTTGCGCTGTAAAGCTCCTTTTCCTTCTCTGTTTCAAAAAGATGTTGTTTCTCGGAGTTTCGTCTTTCGTGTGTAAGCCTTAATCTCCGGAAAGTATAATATGCCGAACCAATCACAATAAGGAAATAGATCAGATAGGCAAGATTCGAGAGCCACCAGGGAGGCAGAATATTAATCTCCAACTCAGCTCCGGTTTCGTTCCAAAGTCCGTCGTTGTTGCAAGCTTTTACCCGGAAAATGTATTTGCCCGGAGGGAGTTTAGCATACGAAACAGTATGATTATTAGATGTATAAATCCAATCATTATCAACATCTTCCATCTTATAAGCAAATCTGTTCGATTGTGGTGCTGTGAAGCTTAAAGCTGCAAATTCGAATCCAATGTTCGATTGGTCATACCTGAGCGATATTTTGGAAGAATGTATAATGCTTTTTTTCAATGGAGATTTTTCGGCTCCAATCGTTGGTTCTTTATCGAAAACAGTAATTTTCGTTATATAAACTGGTGGAATATAAGAGTTTACGTTTATCTGATAAGGATCGAATGCAATTAGTCCGTCGAATCCTCCGAAATAAAATTTCCCTGATCGGGTGGCCAGAGCCGACTTGTAATTGAACTGATTGCCGAGCAATCCATCGTTTTGAGTAAATAATCTGACACTTTTATTCGTTGGGTTGAACCGCACTAACCCTTTGTTGGTACCAAACCAGAGGTTTTGATTTTTATCTTCCAAAATTTTGTAGGCCACATCGTCGGGCAACCCATTGTGAGCTGAATATGAAGTGAAATTGTTTTTGTCCTTATTGTATCGGCAAATACCGCCTCTGTCCGTTGAAAACCATATTTCGCCGGAAGACGTTTCCGTAATACTACTGACAGAATTTGAACTTAAGCTCGTTGTATCTTCAACTCTGTTGAGGTAATGTGAAGTTTTGTGAGTGACCGGATTATGTTTGAAAACTCCATTTCCCATTGTTGCAGCCCAGATATTCCCTTCAGAATCTTCCATCAAATCGTAAATGTAACTGTATCCGAAATCGCGTACTTCGGTGAATTTCATGCTTTTCCCGTCCGAAACAAATACTCCCCAGGCATTACCTATCCAGATTCTTCCCATTCGATCTTCGCAAACAGCATCGATACTCGATTCGTTAAGCCCCATTTCATCACCTGTATAATGAGTGTTGTTGAATCCCGGAAGATGAATTATATCCAGTCCATCTTTGAAAAAACCAACCCAAGCCTCGTTTTCTTTTAAAAAGATAGATAAGACTTTTGTGTTGTGTATTGGTTTTCCAACGTCTTTGCCAATTTGAGTTATTTTGTTCGTTGTCGGATTCAGAATATTCAACCCTGCATCTTCAGTTCCAATCCAGATGTTTCCGGCTTTATCTTCCCGCAATTCACTCACTCGCTTGCTGCTTATTGTGCCTTTGCCAAGTGTAGGAATGTATTTGTCGAAATTCATTCCCAAATTAGGAAGGAAGTTCACGCCTCCAAAATAAGTTCCGATCCATATTCCACCTTCTTTGTCACGATAAATTTTTTCCACTACATTATCCGATAGCGAATGCGGGTTGGCCAGCTCTTCGTGAATATGAGTGACGGTTTGCTTCATTTCGTCCACCACATACACTCCGTTTTGAGTCCCGACCCACAACTGCTTGTCATTCAAACAAACCACATCGCGGATAATTTTATAATGAACTTCAGGGGCATTCACGTCATTCAGAGTATTTTTTCGTTTGTCGAATCTCATTAGTTTTCCTTCGTGAACACCCACAATCAACTCATCACCATAATCGCACATGGTGTAAATATTTTGGTTTTTGAGCGAATTTCCATTTGTGTCGCCCAAATATTGCGTGAAGCTATTGGTGGATTTATTATAAAGATATATTCCAGCACCATTGGTGCCGACCCACAATTTTCCATTTTGAGCAATGCACATACACTCCGGGTTTCCCTGATTAGGGAAAAGAGTTTCACCTATTGTATAATGAAAAAGTGATTTTGTTGATGGAACATATTTGAAAAGTCCCTGATTTGGAATTACAATCCAGATATTGTTGTCGGCATCCGATTTTATTTCCGAAACCCAATCGATCATTTGGATTCCTTTTTTTGTTTTTAGACCAAGAAATTCGAACGATTCCTCAATAGGGTTGAATATGAAAATTCCTTTATCGGTACCGACCCACAGTTTTCTATTCGAATCTTCGAACAAAGCTGAAATGTTGTTATTACTTTTTTTTGAGACGTAATCCGTACAGTCAAAAACCTTGATTGACTTTCCATCGTATCGATTTAGTTTGTTTCGCGAGCCAAACCACATAAACCCCCAACTGTCCTGAATAATACTTTTGACGGTATTTTGCGACAAGCCGTTTTCGCTGTTTATTTTCGAAAAATAGTTCGGTGTGTTGCCTACTCCGGCAAACATACCGCTCCAAACGCACAAAAATAAACAAATAATAAGGTGATGCTTTTTCATTATCAGATCTTAAATAATTAGAATTCAATGAATATGACAAAAATAGAAAAAGGTTACGAAACTCTTGTATCAAAAAATAACAAAGTTGTAGCATGTTTTGTCTGAGAATGTAAATAAAAACAACTTTATTATTAAATGATCGTTTTTGATATTATTAAAAAAGAAGTCTTGATTTTTTTGCAGAAAAAATGTAATATTGTCCATTATTAAGTCATGAAAATATAAAAATGGTTATGAACAAATTAGGAGTTATAGTTTTATTTGTTATTTCTTGTTGCTTGTTGAATGCACAAAACAGATCAATTAAAGTTTCGTCTTTTAATGTTCGTAATGATAATCAGAGTGATGCTCAGTATGGAAACGGTTGGAAAAGCCGTTGTCCGGTAATAGCAGGTATCATTCTTTTTAATGATTTGGATATAGTTGGGACACAGGAATGTAAAAATAATCAGGTAAATGATTTGAAAGATGCACTATCGAATAATAATTATAGCTATATCGGACGTGGTCGTGGTGCTAACCCGAAAGATGATGAATATTCTGCCATTTTTTATAAAGCGAATAAATTTAAGTTGATAAACTCAGGAGATTTTTGGTTGTCGGAGACACCTAATCTTCCGAGTATTGGTTGGGATGCCGCTTTAAACAGAATTTGTACATGGGGGCAATTTGAAGATCGATCGACAAAATTCCTTTTTTTTGCATTTAATCTACACATGGATCACATTGGAGTAAAGGCCAGAAAAAACAGCTCGTTTCTGGTGATAGATAAAATAAAAGAAATTGCTAAAGGGAAACCGGTTTTTCTTACGGGAGACTTTAATGTCGATCAATTTAGTGAAGGTTATAAGATTATCACTTCGTCTGAGTTGTTATCAGATAGCTATCTTTTGTCTCCAATCGTTTACGATCCAAACGGCACATTCAATAGTTTTGATGTGTCAAATAGTACAAATCAAAGAATTGACCATGTTTTTGTGAGTAAGCAATTTCATCCTAAACGGTATGGAGTGCTTACTGAGATCTATTGGTCTGACAAAACGGGTCAGCCAACACATCCACATGATTTCCCCTCGGAAACCACTGTTGTAAAAGGTATTCCGCGCCTGCCATCAGATCATTATCCTGTCGTTGTTGAATTAGGTTATTAAATCTAAATACGAAAAATAATATCCTAAGCGAACGGTAATGCAATGTTTCTTGCCAATTCGTTCGATTAAAAATGTCATATTTATAAAATAATTAGTTGTCCCGAAGAACAATTTACCTGCTCTTCGGGATAGCTTCCCTTTTGTGGCTTTTCCCCAATAAATTTATACCGGATATAATTAGTAAGAAGTCCCTTGTATTGCTGAAAAAATAATGGGATTATCGAAATAATACTCTGTTTTTATAGAAAAATGATACAATTTTTCTATTTAATGACAACATTAGGCTTTTTTAAACAATCTATCCACAATATATTTGCCATTACAAAAAGTGGTATTATTAATGCAATGGCAACGTATGATAATATTCGTAAAGTTATAACCAAGAATTAATCTGATAGAAAATGGACAGGAAATCACTTCTAATATTTATTTTATTATTTAATTTCAGTCTTGCTTTTACACAGTCAAAAGCTTTGGATGGAAACATTCTTGTAACTACTCCACCAATGGGTTGGATGACATGGAATTATTTTGGTGATAATATTTCCGAAACAGATGTCAAACAAATGGCAGATGCCATGGTTGAATCGGGAATGTATGAAATGGGGTATCGTTACATCTTTATTGATGATGGTTGGCAGGGAGGTCGTGATAATAAAAACAATATTATTCCTGATCCAATGAAATTCCCTTCGGGCATAAAAGCTTTGGCTGATTATGTTCATGCCAAAGGGTTGAAGCTGGGAATTTATTCTGATGCCGCTCCGTTGACTTGCGCTGGATATACTGCCAGTTTGAATTTTGAAGAACAAGATGCAAAAACGTTTGCTTCGTGGGGAATTGATTATTTGAAATACGATTATTGTAACGCTCCTGCCGATTCAATCACAGCTAAAACGCGCTATAAATAAATGGCGGATGCATTAAGAAAATCTGGTCGCGATATTGTGTTTGGTGCCTGTGAGTGGGGTGGCCGACAACCGTGGAAGTGGGCGTTTGTTGCGGGTGCTCAGGTTTGGCGAACAACCGGCGATGTGCGTGACAAATGGAAAGATATTGGCGAAGGCGGATGCGGTATTCTTGATATTATTGACCAGAATGCAAATTTGGACAGATATGCGAGAGTGGGAGGTTGGAATGATATGGACATGCTCATTGTTGGACTGTACGGAAAAAAAGGACCTTCGGGAGATTTAGGAGGAATTGGTTGTTCCGATATCGAATATCAAACACAAATGAGTATGTGGTGTATGATGTCGTCGCCGTTAGCTACATCGAACGATATCAGAAACATGAACGATGCCACAAAAAAGATTTTGATGAATAAAGAAATTATCGCGTTGAATCAGGATTTGCTTGGAAAGCAATGTGAGCAAAAAATTCAAAACGATATATGGAATGTATTTACAAAAGAATTGTCCGGCGGAGATTATGCAGTTGCGATTTTGAATCGAGGCAACGAAACGGCAAACATGAAACTGGCTTTTGAAGAGCTTGGTTTGTCCGGAAAATTTGAAATCAGAGATTTGTGGGAGCATAAATCGATAGGCAAAAGCAAAAAATGGAGCGGACCAATAAAAAAACATGAAACTAAAGTTTTTCGCTTGAAAAAAATAGCAATCAGGTAGAAAGACAAAAAATAAAATTTCAAGAAAATAGTCCATGGCAATAGATAATTTATCTATTTACATACCGGATTTTTCGAGATATTTTTGTAAACTTTTAAATTTGATACAATTGAAAACACGTAAAATTAACTTCCTGATTTTAGGAATTTTCCTTCTCTCATCGTCATTGTTTGGAAAAAACATTTATTGTTCAGGTAAATGGAAAGTAGATGTTGATTCTGAAAATAAGAGTGTTACGATTAAATGCAAGAATGCTGCATTACTGAAAAATTTCAATGCCACCTATAAGTTGGGCGGGAAAAGTTTTTCCACAAAAGACTATGCAACATTTAGCGCAACCAAAAATGCTGGCAAACAGAACGTCGGTGCTAATTCTGAAATAATTTCCATTACCTACAGATCCGAAGGACTTCCTGTTTTAGTTCAGAAATTCTATCTGGACAACAGCAAAGATTACATTCTAACCGATTTTACGCTCGAAAGTGCAGAAAGCATTTCATCTAATTATATGGCTCCGGTTGTGCTTGCTAACGGTGATTTCATGAAACCGTCAGCAAATAACAGAGCTTTGTTTGTGCCGTTCGACAATGATAAATGGGTTCGCTTTCAATCGCATCCGCTTACATTCGACAAACTCACAAGTTACGAAGTCACCTCTATTTTTGATAATAGCAGCCGTAAAGGTTTGGTAATCGGATCGGTTGAACATGACTCATGGAAAACGGGTATCGAAATGTCGTCGGCGAATAATGCGCTGACTTCACTTACCTGTTTTGGCGGTGCAGCCGACGAGCTTACACGTGATGCTCGTCCTCACGGGGAACTGAAAGGAAAAACCATTAAATCACCAAAAGTTTTTGTGGGATATTTCTCCGATTGGCGTGCCGGAATGGAAGCTTTTGCCGATGCCAATGCAGCCATTGCACCCCGCAAAGCATGGAACAAAGCTGTACCTTTCGGTTGGAACAGTTGGGGAGTTCTTCAGTTTAAACTGAATTATCCGAAAGCAATGGAAGTGTCCGACTTTTTCAAAGATAATCTTCAAAACAATCATTTCAAAAATGCCGATAATCTGGTTTACATCGGATTGGATTCCGGTTGGAGCAATTTCTCGGAAGAACAATTAAAGGCTTTTGTGGATAAATGTAAAGCCAACGGACAGGAAGCCGGAATTTACTGGA
>JBBIID010000041.1:0-12584 GCA_037446675.1 Paludibacter sp. | reverse complement strand
ATATATCTCATTTCCAATCACAGATTCAACTCTGCGACAGGATTATTTCAAAGATTTCAGGTATTCTTCTATCAGTTTAACATCTTCTTCTTTTATCATTCCTTTGTACGACTTCATCACTCCTTGAGGATAACCGGAAACCACATCTTTATTCGGATCATAAATAGAATTAGTAATATAATCGCTATCTGCTGTTATCATTCGAGTTTTTCCTCCTTCATTCACTTCTCTTTGAGAACCATACAACCCTTTAAAACTTGGACCAACTAAACTCGAACCGTCGAGCGAGTGGCAAGCCGTACAACCATTTTTCTCAATCACTTTCAACCCCAAATTATCATCTTCTTTTTTCTTAACAGGCAAATCAGCATACCACCGATCGTATTCTTTCTGTGGTACTACTTTTATTGTGGCCGACATGTACGAATGGTTCAATCCGCAATAAGCAGAGCAAAACAGGTCATATTCTCCCAATTGCCCGGGAATAAACCAACTAAAATTCTCTTGACCGGGTACAACATCCTCTTTAATTCTGAAAGCAGGAACGAAGAAACCATGAATCACATCTCTCGAAATCAGATTTACTTTCACTGGTTTATCAATTGGAACGACCAGTGTATCAGCTTGTTTTTGCCCCGGATATTCAAACACCCACGTCCACATTTTTCCCACAGCAGTCACTTCCATTGCATCTTTTGGTACCTGACGCATTGGCAAAAATCCTTCCCAACCTACATAGAACATAAATATTACAAGTAGCACAGGAATCGTAGTCCAGGTTACTTCCAACAATGTGTTATCTTTTACCTGCGTTGCTTTGGGGTGCTTTTTTCTATTATATTTTACAATGAAATAAATCATTATTATTGTAAACGACACTAGAAAGAAGATTGAAAAACCTCCAATGATAAGGAAGGCTTTATCAACTCCATGTACAAAATTCGATGCGTTGCTAAACATAAATAGTATAAATTATATGTTAATGTTTATTCGTCTAAAAAAAATGCTTTATCGATATGCGTAATCGATAAAAGTAATGAGCACAACCAAAGCGTATAACACAAAAATCAGAGAAACCAAAATTCTCAGTAAAAGGCTTTCGTATTTTAAATGCATAAAATAGGTGAGAATCATGAAACCTTTAGCACCAGCAATTAAAAGAGCCACTGTAACGCTAAAAGCCGCTAATTCAAACGATGTGACCGTAATTGTTAAAAAAGTCAGGAATAGCAAAGCCAAAACCACTTTCCCTAAAACCTTATATTCGGTTATATGCGAAACATTATTTGCCATTTTATTTTCTTTTTTTACTATAATTTTTTACGCAATCAAATACAATAATGGGAAAAGGAAGATCCAAATTAAATCGACAAGATGCCAATATAACGCACCGTTTTCCAAATGCACATATTTTTGATAATGTAAGCTTCCATTTTTTATTTTAAAAAGACAAATAGCAAGCAGCACCATTCCAACAATAATATGCAAAGCATGCAAGCCCGTCATAAAGAAATACAAACTAAAAAAAAGCAAATCGCCATGATCCAAATGTGACATCAGACTTGAACCAGGATATAAACCATGCTCAAATTTTACACCCCATTCGATATATTTATTAAAAAGAAAAACACATGCCATTACCAAAGTGATAGCAATGAAAAGCATCGATAATTTCGGGTTATTCTTCTGAATAGCAGTGAGTGCCATCGCAATCGTCATACTACTGAATAAAAGCGCAACAGTATTAATTGCCCCAATAGTTACACTCAACTCAAGGCTGCCTTCGTGAAAATTGGTTGGATACTCCGCTCTAAAAACCGAATAAACCAAAAATAATCCTCCAAAGAGCAACAACTCGGTAAAAATAAAAAGCCACATCCCTAGTTTTGCGCCTTCATCGTCACGATGTGCTTCTACATGCATTTCTTTTTCGCTCATAATATTATGTTTTTATTATTCATAATCGTATGGATTGCTCTTGACAACAGGTGCTTCATCGAAATTTTCCAAGGAAGGAGGTGATGGAATTTGCCACTCTAAAGTAGAACCATGCCAAGGATTTGCCGGAGCTGGTTCACCGCTCCTTGCTCCTTTCACCAGATTATAAACCATCATGACAAGACCAATAATTAAAATAAAACCGCCGATGGTAGAAATGACTTGCCCGGTTTGAAACTGCGGTAAATAATCGAAATAACGACGAGGCATTCCCTGCATGCCTATAATGAACTGAGGAAAATAAAGCAAGTTGAAACCAACAAAAATAATTCCCCAAGCGATAGTCGCAATTCTCATATTATACATGCGTCCGTACATTTTCGGAAGCCAGTAATGAATAGCACCGAAAAATGCAAATCCCATTCCGCCAAAAATAATATAGTGGAAATGCGCCACAACAAACGAAGTGTCGTGAACCTGAACGTTTGTTGCTATTGAGCCTAACAAAAGTCCTGTAGTACCACCAATTGTAAATAAGAATATGAACGCCAGAGCATACAGGAACGGAGGCTTCATATCTATTGACCCTTTGTACATCGTAGCAAGCCAGTTGAAAACTTTTATCGCACTTGGCACAGCCACAAGGAAGGTAAGCAATGAGAAAAACCAACGAGCCTGATTACTCATTCCGGAAGTAAACATGTGGTGCCCCCAAACCAAGAAACCTACACCCGCAATCGCCAAACTAGACAATGCAATGGCCTTATAGCCGTATATTTTTTTCTGGCAAAAAGTTGGAATAATTTCGGTAATAATCCCCAAAGCCGGTAAAATCATAATATAAACTGCCGGATGCGAGTAAATCCAAAACAAATGTTCGAACAAAACAGGGTCGCCACCTAAATCAGGATTGAAAAATCCAATTCCAAAAAGTCGTTCGGCAATCAGCATTAACAAGGTAATTCCCACAATCGGTGTAGCCAAAAGTTGCGTCCATGCTGTAGCGTAAATCGCCCAGGAGAACAACGGCATATTAAAAAATTTCATACCCGGAGCACGCAACTGATGAATCGTAACAATAAAGTTCAGTCCGGTAAGAATCGACGAAAAACCTAAAACGAAAGCAGCAAAAGTAGCCATAATCACGTTGGTACCAGTAGATGTGCTATACGGCGCGTAAAAAGACCAACCGGTATCGGGAGGACCATCTTTCATAAATTGTGAAGCGATTGCCAGAATACAACCAACAATATAAATCCACCACGAAAATCGGTTCAGTTTCGGGAATGCAACATCCTTAGCACCAATCAAAATTGGCAGAAAGAAATTACCAAACACAACCGACAATCCCGGAATAACGACCATAAAAATCATGATAATGCCATGCACCGTAAAAACTCCGTTGTAAGTTTGAGGCTTCATAATTGTTTCGCCCGGGGCAATCAACTCAATGCGCATTAACATGCCCATTAGAGCACCTACAAAAAACAATACAACAATAGCATACAGATATAACAGCCCGATTCGTTTGTGATCCATCGTGAAAATCCAGGAAAAAATCCCTTTATATTTCCCCTGATGTTCCAGATAGCTTACATATTCCGTTTTTTCTTTGTCACTACTCATGGCAATTTAGTTTTGAATTTTCTTTTTGGGTTTGATAAGATAAGCAATTACAAAAACAAGTATGAAAAAAATCATCAATATTCCGGCAATTTTCAGCACATCCAAAGAGTATCTTTGTCCCTGAGGATCGTAGGTATAGCACATCAAAAGTACTTTTTGTATTGTTGGGCGAGGTTCTTCTTTCCCAGCTTCTAAAATAGACATTTTAAAATCAATAGGTAAAAAAGTAATGCCGTACAAATAGCGCGTTATTAAACCCGATGGACTTACTGCAATTATTGCCGACGGATGTACGAAATCCAATCCTACCGCTTTAGTTTTAAAACCAGTAGCATCAGTTATTTTAAAAATTGTTGTACTATCCGTTGTCAGAAAAATCCAGCCGTCACCTTTTCCATTGGCATAACGCTCTGTAAATTTCTTTTTCTTTGCTTTTGCTTTCTCAGGTGTATCTCTAAAATTAAAACTAATTGTAATTACCTGATAGTCTTTGCCTAATTCGAGATCAGTTTTCTGAATTACATCTCCCACTCCTTCCAAAAGTGGGCTACAAAGTCCCGGACAATCGAAATATACAAATGACAAAATAGTCGGTTTGTTTATCAACTGCCGCAAGGTAACCGTTTCTAATTTTTCATTCACAAACTGCAAATCCAACGGAATTTTGTCGCCAAGATGCTCAATCACACCCACTTCAGGCGATTGATCTACCTGAGCATTTATTTTTCCAAAAGCAACGAACAAAAATAATATGAAGAAAACTACTATTTTTTTCATGAGTAAGTCATTTTTTCGGTTATTATTCGTCATTCCTCTTCTTTCAAAGATTTTGAATGCAAAGCAATAATTATAGCACCTCCCATCAACCCTGCATCTTTCAGTAATTCAATCAAATGCATGCTCCAGCCGTCTAAATTAGTTGTCATATCCGTTGCATACAAACCCGGAATATGAATGGTGAGAATGAATAAAAGCAACATGCCTGCTAGCCAAAAACAGGCCATCTGCACAAATTTATTAATAATGATAAATACGCTGGCAATTATCAACAAAGCTCCCGTAACCAATATCGTAAATGCTCCACCGGGAATAAACGAGGACATCATACCTACAAACAAATTCGTCATTAAGAAATGATTCAATCCCATTATTCCGAATGGTAACGCGAATAAAATTCTCCCTAAAGCTGCTAGTTTTTTCATAATGATCTCTTTTTAAACGTTACCTAATTTCCATAATTTATACAAATTGTGGCCGATATATAAAAACACAGCCAACACAAACGAAACCCCGAAAAAGTAAGTAATTAAAATCCAAAATGGTGCTTTTGCCATTACGTTCCAAATCGCTCGTTTTTCATTTAGTGCCGGTTTTTCTGTTGGAATTCCTTTTTTCAATATGGCATTCGATTCTATTTCTCCGTAATTATTATCGTTCACTTTTACGATCAATTCAAGATTACCATTTTTATCTCCGGGCAAATCATTTGGAAAAACAAACGAAGCTTTACCTTCGTTGTTCGTTCTGAATGTTTTATCAACCTGCAAACGACCGAAATAACGTTTCACAAACAATAAAATTTCAGCATCTTTCAGCGAAACAATTCCCGTTGGTTCATTTGCTTTCACATCAACACTTACTTTTCCGGTCAACACATCGTACATCATTTTCACCTTCACCAATTTACTCTTATTCGGATCAACCTTCGAAAGTACCTGCGTATAGTTTTTATTAAAACTTCGGATGTATGCTATCACCTTCCAACGTTCGGTTTCAGACAAAATATTCTTAAACGATGGCATAATCATTCGCCCAGTATTGAGAATATAAAATAATTCGCCATCAGTAAGTGCTTGCGTTTGAGTCGAACCCAAATCGGGTGGAATAGGGTTAAGCGATTTCAAGCTATTCCCTTTCGATGGGTTTCCGTGGCATGATACACAGTTTTTTGTATAAATAACTTCACCTTCCTGTGTTGCCGCAGCGTCAAACTTCACGTAACTATTTTGCGCCTTTTTGTCAGCCGGCACATTCCAGTTTTCCGAAAAAGCATTTAAACAAAAAACAGAAACGACAAAAAGCAACGTTATTTTTAAACTAAATTTCTTTTGATGCATAAGTGTTCAGATTTATAAGTTGACCACAAAATCCATTTTACCTTATTCTTCGTTTTCCGATAGATTTTCTTCTAAAGCTTCGCTTATAGGTATAATCGGAATTACCTTCGAGAGTATCGTAATGATTATTATCGCTAAAATCAGCGGAGCAATAGTTATAAGAATTTCAATCAGTGTCGGTGAATAGTGCTTAAATACATCCGGCACGCCTTGTATTGGTAAATAGGGATGTTCCTGAGTTGGAATTACGATAATGTATCTTTTAAGCCATGCACCAATCAATACAAATATCGAAATAATCATCGCAGGGAAAGGTTTTCTCATTTTTTTGAACAGAAGCAACAAAATCGGCAACACTAAACCTAAAATCTGCACTCCCCAAAACAACAATGCGTGTGCTCCTGAAAACAGTTCATTTAAATGTACTGCATCAAATTTCTTCATTTTATATCCGGGAACCAGAAATTCATTCAGGTTAAAATATAAATACACCAGCGAAACCAACACCAGCAATTTACCCATCATGTCAAAATGCTTGTCGGTGATATAGTCTTTCATTTTATAATTGTGTCGGTAGAAATACATGGCAATAATTACCGCTGCACCTCCCGCCACAAAAGCACCAGTTACGAAATAAGGTCCGAAAATGGTTGAATCCCAACCTGCACGCGAAGTACTGGCAAACAACCACGAAGTTACGGTGTGAATAGCCAATGCCACGGGAATGATTAAAATAGCCAGTGTGCGGGTTGATTTTTTGATGATTTTCTGCTGTTCCGGCGTACCAGCCCAGTTCAATGAAAGTATTTTATATATCTTTTGTTGAAAAGTTGGTTTGTCTTTCAAATTTTCGGCACAAATTTTTAAATCAGGAATCAATGGCAGATACAACAGCAAAGTACTGATGATAATATAAGTAGTTACCACCGTGATGTCCCACACAATGGGCGATTGCACACGCCCGTGAATTATAACATTCAAAAGTCGATCGGGACGCCCCATGTCGGAAATGATAACCAAACCGGCTGTAGCGGCAAAAGCAAGCGCAATTATTTCCGCAATGCGGGCTAAAGGAGCCGCCCATTTTATTTTCAGTAATCCCAGCACGGCACTTATCAACATACCAATCAAACTCACCGCCACGAAAAACACGAAATTGGCGATATACATCCCCCATGAAACATAATCCCTGATACCGGCCACACCCAATCCTTTGTCCAACTGGATGTAATAAGCGTACAAACACACTAAAAGTGAGACTCCTAAAAATCCCATCCAAATGACAAATGATTTGTTGAGTCGGATATGCCTGAGCAAATCGGAAATGATTTTGTCTGATTTTGATTGTTCTAACATACTGAAATTATTAATAACACCATATCGCAAAGCAACATGACATTAGCATTATCACTTGTTATTCAATAAAACGATATTTCAAAAAGCACTGATTAGGAAATAAAATATTTCTCAAAAGTCTGAATGTCACGCATTCAAATGCTCCTCCGCTTCCGGTCTGTCTTTGTCTTCGAAAGGAGATTCTTTACCTTTTGCCGGAAGATAATAAACACGCGGTTTTGTGCCCAATTCAGGCATCAGCTGAAACGCACCGTTATCTTCCAAAAGTTTTCTGAATCGTACCGTTTCTTTGGTGGTTCCGTTGGTTACGGCATCTTCATTTTCGTCTCCAAAATAGAATACGCCATTCGGACACGACGAAACACAATACGGTAATTTTCCTTCGCGCAAACGGTCGGCACTAAACACGCATTTGGTGATAGTACCTTTTTTCTGAGGAATATTTAATTCAACATTGTATACTTTATCCTTATCTTCTTCGGCATAAAGAGGTTCTGTCCAGTTCAAATAGCGGGCGCTATAAGGACATGCCGCAATGCAAAAACGGCAACCGATACATCTTTCATTGTCTATCAACACAATTCCATCCGCACGTTTAAAAGTAGCATCTACCGGGCAAACAGCCACGCAAGGCGGATTGTCGCAATGCTGGCAGGGTTTGGGCATATAATATGGAGGAGTGTTTTTCGACTCCTGCATTTTTATAGTTCTGATGTGAGATTGTTCGGGGCGCAAATGATGAGCACTTTGGCAGGCACCCATACATTTTTGGGCATCTTTACATTTCGAAAGATCGATAACCATTACCCAGCGTTTTCCGGGAATTCCCTCACGTCCTTCTTTTTGCAGATATGTAAGTTGTTCGGGTTTGGATTTTTTGAGTGAGGTTGTACTGCTCTTTTCCACTTCGAGCAATTCGTTTTCGGCGGTAAGTACTTTTATTCTTTCGCTTTTGGTCTTTTTATGGTCGTAGTTAATTCCAGCCAATATAGCCGAGCCACCTAAAACAGTTCCAACTCCCATGTAGCCAATTTGTTCCAGAAATTTTCTTCTCGATTTATTCTTTGGTTTTTCGTCTTTTTCACTCATTCTATCTGAATATTAAAAAATTAGTAATTAGAAATCTGCAAACTAACCAATCAAGACCAAATCCTCCGTCTAAAAAACAAACACCATTCGGGTCAACAAACGATTTAAGGTATCTTTACATATAACCTCGAAATCGGCATTTATTTTTAGATATATTTCAATGTACGCGACAAATATATAATAAAGATTTTACTTTGCAAATAAAAAAACAAATTAATAAAAGCAATTTATTATAATTAATCCAACTTTATAGCTTATTCAAAAATCCCATCAATACTGGGTTTTGCAACATTTGATTATAAAGCCATTAATACAAGGTTTTATGCGCGTCAATAACAGTTGAACCTTTCATTTTATCATTTGTTTTTATATTCATACAAATAACATTTATATACATTAAGGAACATGAAATATAACGAACTTGGTAAAACCGGTATTCTCGTATCGGAATTGTGTCTTGGAACAATGACTTTTGGTGGAAAAGGATACTGGCAATCGATCGGACGCGTGCAACAGGACGAAGTTAACTCAATTGTAAAGAATTCAATCGACAAGGGTATAAATTTTATCGACACAGCCAATGCCTATTCCGAAGGACTTTCGGAAACAATGCTGGGACAATCATTGAAAGACCTTGGCATTTCGCATCAAAATGTGGTTATCGCCACAAAAGTCAGACTAAGAATGGGGCAAGGAGCCAATCAGGTTGGGCTTTCACGCTCACACATGATGGATTCCGTAAACGATAGTCTGAAAAGATTACAATTATCGCATATCGATTTGCTTTACATTCACGGAGTCGACCCAATTACTCCACTTGAGGAGACAATGCGCGGTTTGGAAGATTTAGTACGGTCGGGGAAAGTGAGATATTTAGGCATTAGTAATCACCCTGCATGGAAAATGATGAAAGCAAACGGAATTGCTGAGAGAATGGGCTGGACAAAATTTGTAGCATCACAAAATTACTACAGCATTGCAAGTCGCGATATCGAACGCGAAATAGTACCAATGGCTTTGAGCGAAGATATTGGAATCATGCCGTGGAGTCCCTTGGCCGGTGGATTTCTTTCCGGAAAATTTACACGTGACAACGCGGTGGCAGGCAACAGCCGACGCGACACATTTGACTTTCCTCCTATCAATAAAGACAAAGCATACGACATTATAGATGTGATGCTGGAAATTGCAAAAGCACACAATACATCTGTGGCTGCCGTTGCATTAAACTGGGTAATAAAACAACCGGGAGTGACCAGCACAATTATCGGTGCAAAAAACATCGAGCAGCTTAACGACAACATTTCAGCTGTGGACATAGAACTGACATCCGATGACATGCAAAAACTAAATACAATAAGTGCTTTAAACCCTGAATATCCCGGCTGGATGGTGAACAGGCAAACACAAGGAAGATGGCCGGAGTAACTAAATTGCTCCGTTCTTTAAACTAATCAATTTACTCTATATATTTCAGGATGAGGATTTGCTATAAAACAATTTAAAACACAAAATGATATGCAAACTATACTTGGCGCAAATGGAATTATAGGTACTGAAGTAGCAAAAGAGCTATATAAAAATTACACGAAAGACATAAAGTTGGTGAGCCGGAATCCTCGAAAAATTCACGATACCGACAAAATTTTTTCAGCAGATTTGATGGATCCCAAACAAACGGATGAGGCCGTAAAAGGGAGTGAGATTGTTTACCTGACAGTCGGGTTGCCCAATGTTACGCTAATTGCTCAGGAACGTTGGCCCATTATTATGAACAACGTTATAACTGCATGTGTAAATAATCAGGTGAAACTTGTGTTTTTCGACAACACCTACATGTATGGGAAAACAAATGGATTTATTAAAGAAGGAAATCACTTTTTGGCTTCAGGTATAAAAGGAAAAGTACGCAGAAAAGTGAGTACTATGCTTTTAAATGCGATGCACCATGGCGAAATTACGGCAATGATTTGCCGCGCTCCCGAATTTTATGGTCCCCGAAACACAAAAAGCATTACCAATGCGCTGGTGTTCGAGAATATTAAAAATTCAAAAAAGATAAAGGTATTGGGAAAAGACCACACCAAGCGCACATTGGTTTTTACGCCCGATGCCGGAAAAGCGGTTGCCTTACTTGGAAATACCCCGGATGCCTACGGACAAACGTGGCATTTGCCTTGCGACGAAAACAGATTGACGGCAAAGGAATTTATTCACGAAGCAAGTCTGGCTTACGGAGAAAAACTACATTATATCGTTTTAAGCAATTGGTTGGTTCGTTTTCTTGGTAATTTCGATTCTTATTTGAAAGAGACTATTGAAATATTGTATCGCTATGAACACGATCATCTTTTCGATTCTTCAAAATTTATGTCTCGCTTTCCCAATTTTAAAATCACCACCTACAAAGACGGAATTAACGAGATCATCAACGAAATAAAACTGAAAAAATAACATTTACATTTTACGAATTCTCATGAAAAAAATAGCTTTTATCGTTTTAGCAATTCTCTTTGCAGCCACTTTTGCAATAGCGCAAAATCCCAATTTTGATAATCAATTGGCAAAGAAACTAAATGCCGACGAGCTTGGAATGAAAACTTATGTGCTGGTTATTTTGAAAACCGGAACTGCAAATATTACCGACAAAAATGTCAGAGACAGCCTTTTCAGAGGACATTTTTCGAACATCAACAAGCTCGTTGAACAAAAGAAACTGGTGGTTGCCGGTCCCCTGGACAAAAATACGCACAACTATCGAGGTATTTTTATTTTCGACGTTCCCGAATTTGAAGAAGTTGAACAACTGCTCAAAAGTGATCCCACGATAAACGAAAAAATTTTCGAAGTAGAAATGTACCATTGGTACGGATCGGCTGCATTGCCTGAATATCTGACATCAGCCGACAAAATATGGTCGAAGAAACCTTAATTTTCGATTATAGTTCGGAAACCAGTTGTTTTAGCTTTGTTTCAGCAATTTTCAGGTTATACTGAAAATCGATAAGTCGCGTAGCTGCCTGAACATAATCGGATTGTACCAAACGAACTTCGAGCGAAGTGGTTTGCCCGAGTCTGAGTCGTTGCAAGCTTATTTCGAGGTTTTCTTTCGCAAGTTCATTATTTTCAGTTTCAATTTCAAGCAACTTCTTTTGATTTTCCATTTCGGTAAAAGCATTTTCCAAATCAGTTGTCAGTTGCAGTTTTACTTGCTGCAAATCCGTTTCAGCTGAAGACAATTCGTATTTTGCAGTCGACATTTTTCGTTTATTTTCTCCGGCCGAATAAAGCGGAATTGAAATAGTTCCTCCCACTTCCGGGCCAAAAGAATTGCTGCTCAAAGTAGAACCTTTGCTGTTCTCGTTTTGACCAACGTAATAACCACCTTTCAGATTAATAATAGGAAAATAATTCCGTTGATTTTCTTTAAGTGAAAGACGGGAAATATCAACTTGCTTTTGCAACATTAGAATATTCATGTTTGCGGAACTCAGCTTGTTCAACAACTCCGGCTTTTCGGGAGAATAATTTGTGGAAATCGAATCGTTTACTTCAAAATCCTCGTCCGGATTTCGGGCTAGCAGCACATTCAAGTCCTTTTTGGCCGACGAAATAGCAAATTTTTGGCTGATAGCATTTTCCAACAAAACATTTAAGTCAATTCGCCATTGCAACCAATCTGATTTCAAAATAGATCCGGCCTCAAATCCTGTCTGATTTATCTTAACCCGCTCCTGATTATAGTTGATTACTTCATTTATCGAAACCAATAATTGCTTTTGCCTTACCACATTGTAATATGCCGCAACGATTTGATATGTGGTCGACAGTACTTTCTCCTTAAACTGCAAATCGCCCAACGATTCTATTTCGTTCAGTTTACTTTTGGTCACAAACATTTTTCCACCATCAAACAATGTCCAGTTTAGCTGAATACCGGCATTTAGCGAGGTAGACAGAACCGAATTGTAATTATTTTCAGTTCCATTCTGCAGTTTCTGATACGTATTGGCAACTCCTGTGTTGCCCGAACCTGTAATTTCCATTGTTGGCAACATTCCCGCATTGCCCAATGTGTTATTTATTTTGGCAATTTCGGCATCGTTGGTAGCCACTTTTATATCGTAATTGTTTTTCAACGCAATTTCAATAGCTTCATCAACGGTTAGAAGCTTTTGCGCATTGCTAAAAAACGTTGTAGCCAGAAACAGAATTAATAAAACGGATTTCGTTTTCATTTATCTTTTTAACCTTTCAATTAACATTCAATTTTAATACTTTGCAATAAATAGAATCACAGTTCCAAATCTTCTACTTCTTGTTGTAATTTATGATTACTGGTAAACACAATATAAGTTACCGGAATTACAAACAAGGTCAGCAACAACGAAAACAGAATACCACCCACCACGACAATCCCGAGCGAAACACGGCTTTCGGCGCCTGCTCCAAGTGCCA
>JBBIID010000040.1:4487-12607 GCA_037446675.1 Paludibacter sp. | reverse complement strand
TATATTCAATCAAATGGAATGCCCCTTAAATATGACATGTCAGGTACAATGTCCTCTGATATAAAAATTAATAGGAAAAACGGTTGGGTAATTGATTCCAAAATTAATCAGGTTATAAAAGGGACGGCGCAAATAAAGGATAATCCTCAAATGCCTGGTGGAATGACAATTCCTATGACATTGAACAGCGAGATGACAATATCAGAAAAATAAATTACCTGTAAACTTTACCGATATTTGCAGACACAAAAAACGATAACATGAAAAAATGTATTTACATCTTTTTTTGTTTTTTCCTTTTGAGTTCATGTAGCAGTAAACGTTATATGCTTTCGGACAAAGGGCGAGATAGTCAATTTTTAATTCAAAAAATTAAAGAATTCGCTAGAAAAGGAGAAATAAGCAAGACCCCAATACTTGTTGTAGATGGTAGTCCTCAACGTTATGAAGTAGAACTAAAGAAAAATAAGCTAAATCTCTACAAAGCCGACATCAAAACTATAGAGATTCTAAAATTAGAGAAATCAATACAAATTTATGGCCAATATGGTAAAAAAGGGGTCATGCTGATTACCACTTCTAATGAAAAGAAGATGAAAGACTCGCTGATGCCTGAAGACAAAATACTTGTTTTGCTCGAAGGCAACAAAATAAGTTTGGAAGATATGAAAAAGATTGATCCGCATGACATAAAATCTATAGAGATAATAAAGTCTAAAGATGAAATAATTAAATATACAAAAGACGATTATCAGGGAGTAATCTTGATTAAATTGGAAAATAAATAGTTTACAGGCGATGAAAAGAATTGATTGAAGTTGGTTATGAAAAATAATTAAAAACGTTCAATTTGAAAAGCGTCTATTTTGTAAATTCAGAAGACAATAATTATTAAAAGTTGGAGACAAAAGTCTAACGATTAAGGTTAATAGAAAGTGGAGCAGAACCCACTCAAAAAAACGGACTGTTCCCGTTAAGTCAATTAAATGGGAGGCGAAAACCGAAAAGCCTTAAGAGTAGGAAAAAAACCAAAAAGTACTATGAGCTTACAAACGATTGGAATTGCAAATTCCGCAAAGGAATTAAAATTGGGAGGTGGAGCACAATTTTGGGTTTACATTTCACCTCAAAACAAAACTTCTGAAATGATTACAAAATGGCGTGTAACATTTTCGCAAGGAAAATGGCATGGCGTTATTTCTAGTGATGATCCAACGCAACAATTGCAAACTCCGAATTTATCTGGTATTTTCGACATCAAAGTAGAACTACACAGTGGATCAACAGGCACATGGCGTCAGATTCCTCCACAAACTGGAAGCTACAATGAAATTGGTTGTAATTCGAATTGTGCATCTATGGTTGGTATTGTCGCCGACAGTGTCGACCCCGCTATTGGAGCAATAAATGCCCATTTCTGGACAACATGGGATGCTCTTTGCAAAATGAGTTAATTGTTCGTAACATACGCCTATGTGAATGGCGGAATTAAGATACATTTGGCAGGCGAAGGAAACAAAACCTGCCAAATGTCTATAAATATAAATAATAAATAGCCGATGCTTAGGAGCCGAACGAGAAGAAATAAAGAAAAACTGCTTAATGAGTTTGGAAACTTGAAACTTGACTCATTCGATTTTGAATATATAGAAAGTTATTTTCGAAAGAAAAATCATTCCAATGCTTTTCAGACTTTATCAGATAAGACCTGTAACGATTTGGACTTTCACGAATTATTCATGTATCTCGACCGGACAAATTCAAAGGTAGGACAGCAATACCTTTATAATAAGTTGAGAATAATTCCTGCAAACTCGACTGAAAATATAGAAAGAGAGAAGCTTTTGCATGAGTTTACAAAGAATCCAGACTTTAGAGTATCCGTTCAAAGTCAATTGAATAAATTGAATGACAGAGAAGGATATTATATCGCTTCATTGTTTCAGGACGAAATTCTAAAAGCACCAAAATGGTATTTTATTGTTCCATTGTTGTCTTTTGCAAGTTTGCTATCATTTATAATGGCCTTTTTCCAACCAGTTTTTTTTCTTGCTGTTTTAGGATTATCTGTTATCAACATTGTTATTCATTTTTGGAATAAGAGGAACTTATACAATTACCTTAGTTCAATACCACAACTGTCTAAATTAAACGGAGTTGCTCAGGAATTATTTAAATATGATGCATTAAAGGAAATTAATCCGGGTTTAATGAAGTCGGTAGATCTCGTTAATAAGATTAGCAATCGAATGTCATTTTTCAATCTGGAACTTGAAGTTCAAAGCGACCAGCGAATAATCTTTTGGGCGATATTGGAGCTTATCAAAATTATATTCCTTATTGAGCCGTTATTTTTGTTTGCTACTTTAAAACGTATTGACACAAAAAGAAAAGAGATAGAAGATGTATTTCAGTTTGTAGGTGAAATAGACGCTATTATTTCAATTGCTTCGTTACGAAAGGGGCTTAAAAACTTCTGTACTCCTAAAATTATTGACGGGCAAAAAGGACTTTCTGTTCAGGAAATTTATCATCCATTAATTGAGAACTGTGTAAAAAATGATTTGAGAGTAAATAACAAATCGATTTTACTGACAGGCTCAAATATGTCAGGAAAAACTTCATTTATTCGTTCTATAGCAATAAATGTAATAACAGGATTAACTATAAATACCTGTTTTGCAGAATATTTCTGTATGCCGAAAATGTGTATTTATTCTGCTATAAGAATTAGTGATGATTTACTGAACGACAGAAGTTATTATTTTGAAGAAGTATTGACAATTAAGGAAATGATTGATGTAAGCAAAAACGAAAATTTAAATTTGTTCTTGCTTGATGAAATTTTTAAAGGTACCAACACTGTCGAACGAATTTCGGCTGGCAAAGCAGTATTATCCTCATTAAATGAAAGGAATAATATTGTTTTTGTGTCGACACATGATATTGAATTGGCTGAATTATTGAAAAATGAATATGATTTATACCACTTTAGTGAAATAGTTGACCACCAAACCGTTGCTTTTGATTACAAATTAAAAGAAGGAAAATTGAAGAACAGAAATGCAATCAGGATACTTCAAATCAACAACTATCCGGAAAACATTATCAACGAAGCCATTAAAATTTCGGAAGAACTTGACAAAATTGCGATAGTATAATTGTCGTCTTATCAAATTAGAAATTTGTTATTCTTGTGTTTAGTTTCCGTTAAAGAAAATACTTAAAAAACATTAAATAGGTTAATCATATACACTTTTTGTCGTAGCAGCAAAGAGAAAAAGCTAAGATCTTTTGAGGCAAAAATAGAATTAATAATCACCAAAGTAACAACAAAATGAAGCGAATAATACTCATAATAATCTTTTTCGTAATACTAGTTAACGTAAATGCTCAATTTGGCTGGCAAGTAGGGTATGTCAATTTTATTTCCAAATTTGACAACCAAAAACTAACAGAAATATCATACGATTATACTTCTGGTTCAGAGATTGTTTGGCATAATAGTTACGAAACTTATCGAGATAAAACATATGAGCATGGAATTCAAGGAGGTGTAACATACGATCTTATGTTTAATAGAAATCTTAGTTTTCTGCATGTTGGTTTACTTCCTGTTATATCTTACAGTACTTACCAATTTGAATTTACAGACGAATTTGGAGATGGAGTTTCCTCTTCGACAATAAATACTTTTCGTAATGTTCTACAGATGCCAATAGAAATTGTAGGTGTAATTCCTCATTCAAAAGATGTAAATTTTATTGTATTTGCCGGACCGACGATTTCGGTTGGAGTAGTTATGTTGGGAAACATCGATGGTACAAATTGGTTTACGGGCTGGTATGGTCAACGGTTAAATCTTGAATTAGGAGGTGGAATTGGCTTGCAAATAAGAAAAACAACTCTAAAAGTAGCATACGATTTTGGGCTCTTGAAATATGAATCAAGAAATACATATACCGATGGATTAAAGGCTTCTTTTGGATTTGGTATCTAGTAACTTTATTATTTAGGTGGAATGAACTTTTGTTTAGCCAGAGATTGTTATATTAAATATCTTGTAAGAGAATAACTGGATAGATGATATTGAGGAAAACAGTTGACTAATTTAATTAATGTCTAAAAAGTAGATTATAAAGTGGGATGTTCAGATGGAAATGCACTTACTTATGAGTTATTAAAGTCCTATCAAAATGAGTATGAATATCATTTTGATTCTAAAAATTCAACAAACATTTCGTTTTATAACTTAGAATAAATGGGAGGGAAGTTCATTAAATAATAGGGTTTGATTTTTACTCGAAACAGGTATTATTATAAAAAATCGTATGATAGCAAAGAAAAAAGCAAAGCAGATAATTAGAGTAATATTATTTGTGGGAACCGTAGTCTCCCTGTTTTTTGTGCCATGGATTTTAGTGCGTGCATTGGTGTTGCCGTTGCCAGATACTATTCAAAAGCAAGCTAATGAAGCGGTTGATCTTGGCCTTGATGGAATTATTGTTTACGTGGACAAAGCCGGGAGCGCACCAGCATTTTATGCCGCAGGTTGGAAAGATCGTGAAAAACAAATACCTGCAGATCCACATGCATTGTTCAAAATTGCGAGTATTGGTAAGCTCTACGATGCCGTTGCGATTACTAAGCTGGTGCACGATGGGCATTTATTTTTAGACAGCACTTTGGCTTTTTACATGCCGGAATTGAAAGGTAGAATAGAGAATGCAGATAGAATAACGTTGAGAATGATGGTGCAGCATAGGAGTGGAATTCCTAATTTTACAAATACTCCTAACTTTTGGATTAATCCGCCTAAAAACGGCGATGAAGCACTTAAACGAATATTCGATTTGCCTGCGGATTTTGAACCAAATGAAGATTATGAATATTCTAATACGAATTATTTACTCTTATCTGAAATTATAAAAAAAGTAACTGGCTACAATAAATTTCATTACATCAAGCAAAGAATATTGGACCCTCTTGGGCTAAAAAATACTTTTGCTTCAATTCACGATGTGAATATGGATGATGTGATGAGTGGTTATTATGTTGGTGTTTCACAGGATATAAAAACAACTGATTATGGTTCGATGCTGGCTACGGCGGAGGATGTTGGTATATTTTTGCGGGCATTGAACAATGGTTCATTGTTTGCCAAGGGAGAGCAGGAAATTTATTCATCCATTTATGTTTACAATCATACGGGGCTTATACCCGGTTATCAAAGTATTGCAAAATATCTCAAAGACATTGATGCAGTGGTTGTTCAGTTTGTGAATACAACTAATTTTGATGGATACACATGGAACTTGGGCGAAATCGAATACAATCGTATTTTAAGAATTTTGAAGAATATAAACTTACATTAACTTGTTTAATAAAAAGTAAAAAATGCGGATTTGAACTATCAAATCCGCATTTTTCATTTTTCATTGCAATGTTTTTTTAAAACTTGTAGCGGGCAGCCAAGCAAACTCCGTCATATCCCGGGTGGAATATATTTGAAGCTTTTGGAGCAAAATATAATCCCGGACGATAATCGACTGAAACTTGCAACGGAATATTGAAATTGTATTCAATTCCAACTTGGCCTAAAACTCCGACTCCAAAATAAGATGAATCGTGTATTCCTAATGCGCCACCAACACCGGCATACCAGTTAAACCCTTCGGCAAGGTCGGACAAATCCCAAACCCATTGGTACACTCCGTTAAGACTAAGTCCCCAGCTGTTAACGCCTAAATCGAGTTCCAGACGGTTGGCATTTCCTAGCGGATGCTGATACGAAACTTCGCCACCATAACCGAATCGAACACCGATAGCTTTACCATCAACTTGCGCATTTACAGCACTCGAAATGCTTAACACAACTACAAGTACACACAAAATTTTTTTCATACTTCTGATTTTTTATTGCTTATTTGTATTAGTGAAAAAATATAGAAACTAACTATTATAAATGATTTTCTGACGTTATTGAACAAAAGAAATGCAAAGTAAATAGTTGAAATACTTTGCATCACTTCTTTTATCGGCAACCGACTGTTTTTGCTTTGTTGAGCAAGTCTTTTATTTAAATCGGTAACGCACTCCCAAAGCGATCCCATCTCCTACGAATGCAGCTCCGTTTGTAACCTGAAAGGCCGGACGGTAATCCAACGATAGTCTGAATGGAATATTGAAATTATATTCAATACCAATCTGTCCTAAAATCGATACCGGAACGCCCGAGTAACCCGAATTCAGATAAGAATAAGAATAGTAACCGACTGATGCACCTGCACCCGCATACCAATTGAAACCATTTCCTAACGCAGACAAACTCCATACCCACTGATAAACTCCCGTAAGCGAGAATTGGGCATAATGATAATTGTAGGCATAATTATAGGTTCGTAATCCTAATCCAAATTCCAACCTATTGGCATTGCTCAATCCGTTTTGATACGATATTTCTGTCGGATATCCCAATCGCAAACCAATTGTCGACCCGTTAGCCTGTGCAAAAACCGCACCAGACATTGTTACTGCTAAAGCAAGAATGATTATAACTTTTTTCATAATTTGCATTTTTTGATGTTTATAATAGAAATTAATTAAACAGTCGCATTAATGCAAATAAAAACAAATAGAAGCCTGTTTTGTTTTTCGGATTTTAATTATTCGTGCCAGTCGCCGTTCACTTTTATCAAATCAATCAGTTTTTCGACAGCATCATTTTCGGAAATATTTCGCTCAATACATTCTTTCTTTTTATAAAGACTTACCTTGCCACGGCCAGCTCCTACATATCCGTAGTCGGCATCGGCCATTTCGCCCGGACCGTTTACAATACAACCCATAATGCCTATTTTCAGCCCTTTAAGGTGCGATGTGCGGGACTTTACTTTGCCAATCACACTTTGCAGGTGGAACATGGTGCGTCCGCAACCGGGACATGAAATAAATTCAGTTTTCGTTACTCTTACGCGTGAAGCTTGCAAAATACCAAATGCAACAGAATTAACTGCCTCGGCGGAAATTTTTCCATCGTTCTCGAGCAAAATGCCATCGCCAAAACCATCAATAAATAAAACACCAAGGTCGGCCGCAGACTTTATTTGTAAACTCTGAAGATTGCTTTCGTTGTATTTTCGGCAAAGGATAACGGGTACATCGCAGTTTTCGTTCAAAAGTGTGTGGAAGAAAGCCCTTTGTTCTGCGCTACCATTCTGATGATTAGTTTCGAGCAAAACAACGGTTTTCTCATTCTTTTTGAGCGTGTTGATGACGCTTGATGTCAGATCAGAATACTGCATTTTCACAAAAACAATTTCAGCCGGATCCATATATATTGATTCGATTTCGGAAGCTGAATATATGGAATATTGTTTGTAGTCGGGAGCTAAAATAAATCCGCCGGAAAGCATATAGTCAGGAACTATTGCATGACTTCCATCTGCCGAAATAACTACCGGAACATGTTCGCCTCCAATATTTTTTACGACGCGGGTTTTTCTTCTGCTGTATTCAAAACGGGAAACTTTATCAGTCTCAATAGCATTTATCGCTTCATGGTTCTTTTTCGACGAGACATATTCTACTAAAAGTTTAGCTACCGGAATTTCAGCTTCGGGCTCTTCGCTCAACGAAACACGAATGGTGTCGCCAATGCCGTCATTCAGAAGCGCTCCAATTCCTACTGCCGATTTTATTCTTCCATCTTCACCATCTCCGGCTTCGGTAACGCCCAAATGCAAGGGGAAATGCAAATCTGCTTTTTCCATTTCTTCGGCTAATAGCCTGACAGTTTGAACCATCATAACCGTATTGGAAGTTTTCATTGAAATTACAACATTGTGGAAATCCTGCTCGTTGCATATTTTCAAAAATTCCAGGCATGATTCAACCATTCCGCGGGAAGTGTCACCATATCGATTCATCATTCTTTCGCTCAGAGAGCCATGGTTTACTCCAATTCTGATAGCTGTATTATTTTGCTTGCAGATATTTAGGAAAGGAATAAAACGAGCTCTGATTTTTTGATATTCAGCCTCAAATTCTTCATCGGTATAATCCGATGTATCTCCTATTTTTATACTACCTACATAATTGCCGGGGTTTATACGCACTTT
>JBBIID010000040.1:0-4401 GCA_037446675.1 Paludibacter sp. | reverse complement strand
AACCTTTTTCGCGTAATGCCGCATGAATTTTGCCAATGCTTTCGGCTTCTTTTGTTCCTTGAGTGGTAAAACGTACCAGTTCTCCGCCGGCTTCCACAATTCTCAAACATTGCGCTACTGAATTTTCTATATCGTTGGTGTCGGTATTGGCCATCGATTGGATACGAACCGGATTACTACCTCCGAGTAAAAGGCCTCCGATACGGATTTCGTCGGACGGTCTGCGGTTATAGTTGAATTGATTTAATTTCCACATATTTGTTCTGTTTCTGTTTTTTTATTTTTATAAAAATGACAATGATGTTGGTTAAAAAATAAAATGCAAAATTACACATTTTAGAGTATGTAACGCAATTGAACCAAAAAAGTTATCATTCAAAAGTTAACTTTATTGAATGAAAATGCTCGATTTCAGAACAATCTTAGTTGAAAAGCAGTACCTTTGCACCCGTTTACAAAAAATATATAAAAATGAAAATTCATTTTCAACCGAAACTTCTTAGTACAATTAAGAATTATTCGAAAGAACAGTTCTATTCCGATGTAATGTCAGGGCTGATTGTGGGGATTGTTGCATTACCGTTGGCTATTGCTTTTGGTATTGCCTCAGGAGTTACGCCCGAACAAGGACTTTACACGGCGATCATTGCCGGGTTTATCATTTCGCTTTTAGGTGGGAGTAAGGTGCAAATTGGTGGCCCTACGGGAGCATTCATAGTTATTGTATACGGAGTTGTTCAGGAATTTGGCATTACGGGTTTAGCCATTGCAACCATGATAGCGGGTGTTATGCTTATTGCCATGGGAGCATTGAAACTGGGTAGTGTCATTAAATTTATACCTTATCCTGTGGTCGTTGGTTTTACCAGTGGTATTGCACTCACTATTTTTGCGACTCAGATTAAAGATCTTCTGGGATTGCAAATAGATAAAATGCCCGGCGATTTCATTCATAAATGGATTACTTACGGACAATTTATTGAAACGATAAATCCATGGTCGGTAGGGATAGGCATTGTTTCGATATTAATTATTGCTTATTCTCCAAAATTTTCGAAGAAGATTCCCGGTTCGCTCATTGCATTGGTTGTTATGACTGTGGTTGCCTATTTGCTGAGAAATCATTTTGGTATAAGTGGAATTGAAACAATTGGCGATCGGTTCACCATTGATCCATCATTACCCAAAGCACAAGCTCCTGAAATTAATTTTGAGGCTATTCAAATGTTGTTGCCTACTGCATTTACGATTGCCATGCTGGGAGCTATTGAGTCGTTGCTTTCGGCAACGGTTGCAGATGGTGTGATTGGTGATAAACACAATTCGAACACTGAACTGATTGCTCAGGGTGTTGCTAACGTGGTAACACCGATATTTGGTGGAATTCCTGCTACCGGAGCTATTGCCAGAACAATGACAAATATAAATAACGGAGGGCGAACGCCGATTGCCGGAATTATTCATGCTGTGGTGTTGCTGCTTATTATGTTGTTTTTGGGGAGTTTGACCAAGCATATTCCAATGGCTTGTTTGGCGGGCGTATTGGTGGTGGTTTCGTACAATATGAGCGAATGGAGAACATTCAAATCGTTGCTCAAAACACCAAAATCGGATGTGGCTGTGTTGCTCACTACCTTTTTACTGACTGTGATTTTCGATTTGACGATTGCTATTGAAGTGGGATTGTTGTTAGCTGTATTATTGTTCTTACGCCGTATTTCCGAAACAACTTCCATTTCTCTTTTCAAAGACCAAGTTGAGGAAGCTGACAGAGACGAAGGCTCAACTGAGTCGGAAAAGTTATCAGTTCCGAAAGGAGTGGAGGTGTACGAAATTGAAGGTCCGTTCTTTTTTGGTGTAGCCAATAAGTTTGAAGAAACGATGAAACAAGTTGGCGACAAACCTAAAATCCGAATTATACGAATGCGCAAAGTACCATTTATTGATTCCACGGGTGTGCATAACCTCGAAAGTCTTATCCGCTTGTCGAAAAAAGACAAAGTTCAGATTTTACTTTCTGGTGTAACTGATGAAGTGCATCAGGTGCTTTTAAAAGCCGGAATCGAAGATAAAATAGGCGATCAAAATATATGTAGCAATATCAATCAGGCATTAACAAGAGCAGAAGAACTGGTTGGAAAGAAATAATTTCTCGTTTTATTATAAAAAGACAGGCAATCATCAATTATGATTGCCTGTCTTTTTTATTGTCATTTCTGATTAAACAATCAGTTTTTTGTATCGGATACGTTTTGGACCTTCATCTCCCAAACGCATTTTCTTGTTTTCTTCGTATTCGGAATACGATCCTTCGAAAACAAAAACTTCCGAATTTCCTTCGAATGCGATAATGTGAGTACAAATACGGTCGAGGAACCAACGGTCGTGGCTGATTACTACGGCACAACCGGCAAAGGCTTCGAGTCCTTCTTCCAAAGCACGCAATGTATTTACGTCGATATCGTTGGTCGGCTCATCGAGCAACAGTACATTAGCCTCCGATTTAAGCGTCAGTGCCAAATGCAATCTGTTTCTTTCTCCACCGGACAACACGCCACAAAGTTTTTCCTGATCGCCTCCCGAGAAGTTGAAGCGCGAAAGATAAGCGCGAGCATTAATTTCTTTTCCTCCGACACGAATAAATTCCGTTCCGCCGGAAATTACCTGATAAACGGTTTTGTTCGGGTCAATATCTGCGTGACTCTGATCTACATAGCCAATTTTTACGGTTTCACCTACTTCGAATGTTCCTTTGTCGGCTTTTTCCAAACCTTGCATGAGTCGGAACAATGTCGTTTTTCCAGCGCCATTCGGACCAATAATTCCTACAATTCCGTTCGGCGGTAACATAAAATTCAGATTTTCGAACAACAGCTTTTCACCAAACGCTTTCGAAACGCCGATTGCTTCCACTACTTTATTTCCCAAACGTGGTCCGTTAGGAATAAAGAGTTCCAGCTTTTCTTCTTTGTCTTTCTGATCTTCATTTATCAACTTGTCGTAGGCTTCCAGACGGGCTTTTCCTTTCGCATGACGGGCTTTTGGAGCCATTCGAACCCATTCCAACTCGCGTTCTAGTGTTTTGCGACGTTTACTGGCTTGTTTTTCTTCCATAGCCATGCGATTGGTTTTTTGCTCAAGCCACGAAGTATAATTTCCTTTCCATGGAATTCCTTCGCCTCGGTCGAGTTCCAGAATCCAGCCTGAAACATTGTCGAGGAAGTAACGGTCGTGCGTAATAGCAATTACCGTTCCGGCATATTGTTGCAAGTGGTGTTCCAACCATTCTACCGATTCGGCATCCAGGTGGTTGGTTGGCTCATCGAGAAGTAATATATCGGGTTGACGCAACAACAAGCGACACAAGGCTACACGGCGAAGTTCACCTCCTGAAAGATTTTGGATCAAAGCTTCTTCGGGCGGACAACGTAAAGCGTCCATCGCTCTTTCAAGTTTATTATCGAGATTCCATGCGTCGGCATGATCCAGCAATTCTTGCAATTCTCCTTGGCGAGCAATCAATTTGTCGAAATCGGCATCCGGTTCGGCAAATTGCTCGTTAATTTTGTCGTATTCTTGAAGCATGTCTACTACTTCCTGCACGCCTTCCTGCACAATCTCTTTTACCGTTTTTGTGGGGTCGAGTTTTGGATCCTGTTCGAGATATCCCACCGAATAACCCGGAGAAAAAACGACTTCGCCGTCGAACGATTTCTCGACACCAGCAATAATTTTAAGCAAAGTAGATTTTCCGGAACCATTCAAACCGATAATACCGATTTTAGCTCCATAGAAAAATGAAAGATAAATGTTATTTAAAACTTTTTTTTGTGGTGGAAAAGTTTTACTGACACCTACCATTGAGAAAATGACTTTTTTATCGTCGGCCATAAATTTAATTTACGATTTTTAGATTTACAATTTTAATTTGGAACGCAAAGATACAAAGAAGGACTAAATTTTGAAATAAGCTGTTTGGTTGCGAAAGTTAATAGATAAAGCTATTCATCAAGTAATTTCTGAATATCCGAATCGCTTCCGTACAAAACCATTATATCGTTTTTCTCGAAAACGGTTGAGGCAGAAACAACTCCTATAGCCTGAGTCACTTTTCTCGAAATTCCAATCATGTTTTTTTCTTTTATCTGCTTGATAATAGTTAAGACGAGTACATTATAGTTCTTTATCAGTGCTATTTGTTCCAGTGTTTTTCCTACAAATTTTTCAGGAACAACTGCCTCAATAATAGTGTGTCCTTTTGTTAATTCAAACGAATTAATCAGGCGGCTGGAAGTAAGTTTTTTTACCCAGCGTTCGGCCGATTCTTCTTCCGGGCGAAGGATTTCTTCTATGCCCATAGCTTCGAGAACCGTTTCGTGAAGCGGCGAAACCGATCTGCTG
>JBBIID010000039.1:4219-12639 GCA_037446675.1 Paludibacter sp. | reverse complement strand
AACATATATATTTATTTTTATTACTCTGATATTCAGCGATATGTAGCGATTTGTTCGAAGGAATAGTAGATTTTACAAAATATTTGTTAGAATTTGATAGTTGATTAAGTTGTTACGGAGATGAGCCAAATAATTGTATTTTGACTTTATTTTTATTTTCCAGATTATTAGATAGTTATATTTTTAATGTTTTCATAATACTCCAGATGTATTGTAGTAGGGAATATTATTAAATTAGCATAAACTATTACATTTGATTGTTACATAAAATTTGTATATAAACTGCAAATGAGGTAATGAACATGTTTTTTGAAAACAAATATTAATGTACATTAACTAAAAATCTTTTAATTATAACAATAATTTATCATTCCAGTTCGAAATTATCCCTAATTAAAGGCTTCAGAGCTATTAATTATTGAATTTTTCATTGTAATAAATACTATAATTATCCTAATTTATTTAGCATAATTTTACTTTTAGTAATGTTGAATTTTATGTTTTGTGTAGATGTTTTTTAGCTTCAATTGTTTTGTAATTAACGATTTAGTGTAAAAGTAATGAGTTGAAATTATTATGATAAATAATTCCAACTCATATAAGAATTGCGACAAGAAACCTGTAGGATTTTAAATTAATTTCTCTTGTTTTTAAAGAAATTTCTAACAAGCGAACTGCATTCTTCTTCTAAAACTCCATTTAATACTTTCGTTTTAGGATGCAGAGCATTAGGTGCAAAGCGCATAAATCCACGTTTTTCGTCGGCCGCGCCGTATACAATTCTTGCTATTTGCGACCAGCCCAAAGCTCCGGCACACATAACGCAAGGTTCAACGGTAACGTAAAGCGTACATTCTGTAAGATATTTTCCTCCCAAAAATTGTGTTGCGGCTGTAATAGCCTGCATTTCGGCGTGTGCCGTCACATCATTCAGGGTTTCGGTGAGGTTGTGCCCACGTGCAATGGTTCTACCCTGACACACTACAACTGCGCCAATAGGAACTTCGTCACGATCACCGGCTTTTTGAGCTTCGACGAGCGCTTGCTTCATAAAGTAAACATCCTCGTTGACATCTTTTGAGTCACTTTCGTTGTAGTACGATATCGACATAATATATTGTCAGTTATTACACGTCTTCTTCAACTACCAAATTATCAATAATGAAATTCTGGCGTTCGGAAGTGTTTTTGCCCATGTAAAATGATAAAAGATCTTGTACCGCGTCTTCTTTTTTCAATGAAACCTGATCAAGACGCATATCTTTTCCAATGAAGTGTTTGAATTCGTCGGGCGAAATTTCTCCCAAACCTTTAAATCGAGTTATTTCGGGGTTTGCTCCCAATTTTGATAAAGCATTCAATCGTTCTTCTTCTGAATAGCAATAAACCGTCTCTTTTTTGTTTCGCACGCGGAAAAGAGGAGTTTGGAGAATGTAAACGTGTCCTTTTTTTATCAGATCAGGGAAGAATTGTAAGAAAAAGGTTATCAAAAGTAGGCGAATGTGCATTCCGTCGACATCGGCATCGGTAGCCACAATCACTTTGTTGTAGCGCAGACTTTCAATTCCTTCTTCAATATTCAGAGCTGCCTGCAAAAGGTTGAATTCTTCGTTTTCGTAAACAATTTTCTTCGTGAGTCCATAACTGTTTAGCGGTTTTCCACGTAAGCTGAAAACAGCTTGCGTGTTTACATCCCGGCTTTTTGTGATGGAACCACTTGCCGAGTCACCCTCTGTAATAAAAATACACGATTCTTCAATCGCTTTGTTTTTTGCTTCGTCTTTGGTTTGAGTATCGTTGTAATGCACCCGGCAGTCGCGAAGCTTTTTGTTGTGCAGGTTTACTTTCTTTGCTCTTTCGCGAGCCAGCTTGGTTACACCTGCAATGGCTTTACGCTCTTTTTCCGAATCCTGAATTTTTTGCAACATAATTTCGGTAGTCGAAGCGTTGCGATGCAGATAGTTGTCGAGTTCTTTTTTTAGAAAATCGGAAATAAACTTGCTGACAGATATTCCTCCGGTGGGAGACATGTCGCGCGAACCGAGTTTTGTTTTGGTTTGCGATTCGAAAACAGGTTCTTCCACACTGATGGAAACAGCAGCAATAATTCCGTTTCTGATATCGGTAAGTTCCTGATTTTTGTTGAAAAATTCTTTTATCGTACGCGCTACAGCTTCACGAAAAGCACTTTGGTGCGTTCCGCCCTGAGTGGTATGTTGCCCGTTTACAAACGAATAATATTCTTCTCCGTATTGGTCGCTATGTGTGAATGCAATCTCAATATCTTCCCCTTTTAAATGAATGATTGGATAGAGCGGTTCGGCAGTAATATTTTCGTTCAGAAGGTCTGTCAATCCATTTTTCGACAAAATTCTTTTTCCGTTGAAATTTATTGTCAATCCGGTGTTGAGATAAGCGTAGTTACGCAACATGGTTTCGATAAACTCTTCGTTGTAAACGTAATCGTTGAATAACGTATTGTCCGGAACGAAATACACGTAGGTGCCGCGCTCGGTGTTGTCGGCAAAAATATCGCTATCTTTTACGAGTTTTCCTTTTTCAAATTCAGCTTTACGGCTTTGTCCGTCTCTGAAACTTTGAACAACAAATATCGATGAAAGAGCATTCACCGCTTTTGTTCCGACACCATTCAACCCGACTGATTTTTTAAAAGCTTTCGAATCATATTTTCCTCCGGTGTTCATAATGGAAACTGCTTCCACCATTTTGCCTAATGGAATTCCTCGTCCAAAGTCGCGTACTTCCACATGACCATTCTGAACTTTCACGTCGACAGTTCTTCCGGCTCCCATTCGGTATTCATCAATACAATTATCCAGAACTTCTTTCAATAAAACATAAATTCCATCATCAACATGAGAACCATCGCCCAGCTTTCCGATGTACATACCGGGACGGCGGCGAACGTGCTCCAATCCTTCGAGCGTAATAATATTATTATCGCCGTAATCAACCTGTTGCGTAATTTCTAATTCTTCCATTTTATGTTGTAGTAATATATGTGATAAGAGGCATTTAGTGCCTTAATGTCAAATTATTTAATCTTATTTCGAAATCCAGCTTTCAGGATTCTGAATTGTTTTCCCTTTCCAAATTTGGAAATACAGCTCGGTTTTATTGTCTTTTTCGTCGTCGGTGTAAATTTTTCCGATCGGTTGTTTTACACTTACATGGTCGCCCACATTGACAAAAATTTGTGTCAGATTAGCATAAACAGTGCGATATTCTCCGTGTTGGATAATAACGCCATTGCTGCTCTGAATAAGGAATTTTTGTGTAACCACTCCTTCGAAAACCGCTCTGGCCGAACTTCCTGCCGGAGTTTGAATGTAAACCCCTTTGTTGTTGGTTGTCACATGTTTCAGAACCGGGTGTGTTTGAACGCCGTAATGACCACTTATAAAACCGTTGGAAGTTGGCCATGGTAGTCGTCCCTTGTTCCTTTCGAAATCTCCCGACAGCAAAGTCTCTTCTTTTGTGAGAGTAGAGACTGCGCTAGATGTTTTTGGCTTACTTGCTGTAGTTTCTTTTGTGGATTTAGTGGTGGTGGTTCCACTCGATTTCTTTTCTTCGGCTAAGCGTTTCCGTTCTTCGGCCGCTCTTTTTTCCTCCGCTTTCCGTATTTGCTCTGCGATTAATCTTTCTATTTTATTATTCAGATCATTTGCTTTCTTCTGTTGTACTTTCAGATCAGCACGCAATTTTTTTTCTTTTTTCTGTAAGTCGGTAAGCAGTGTTTTTTCTTTTTTCTCGTCTTTACTAAGCTTGTCAGCTTCTGTTTCTTTTTGTTTCACAACTTCTACCTTTGTAGATTTATGTTGTTGAAGCGTTTCATTTTTCTGTACAATTTCTGCGGTTACTTTCTCAATTTCACGAACCTGTTGTTTGCGATAATCGGTGTATTCCTGCAAATAACGCAATCGGCGATAGGATTGGTCGAATGATTTTGCCGAAAGAACAAACATGATTTTTGCATACAAGCTTCGGTTGATGTGTGCTTCCTGCACTAATTTGGCGTAGTCGGCTTTTAGAGCTTTTAATCTGTTCTCCAACTGACGGCGTTCGACTTCCAGTTGCTGCATTTCTACATCTAACTGGTTAATTTCGGTGCTGATGTTTTTTATCAGCGTTTTCCTTTCTTTTATGTTTTTCGAAAGGATGTTCAGCTTGTTCAACGAGCTGCGTTGCGATTTTTTTGTCTCGTTCAGTAATTTGCTTGTTGTTTCAAGCTTCTGGAGTGTTTGTTTTCTTTGAGATTCCAGTTCCTTTACACTTTGAGCTTGCAGAGCTGTAAGTGTAACCGAGAATGAAATAATAAACAGAAAAGTACGTAAAATTGATTGAAATCGCATTGTGGTGTATCTATTTTTCTGATTTTTAATCGTTTATTTTGTAAGTAATTGTTCGATGTTTCCTTTGCTATAGCGACTTGGATTTGTGGACTGAAATTTCAACGGCGTGTTGAACTCAACCCGTAGTATCGAAAAGTCGCACGCTACAGTATTTTTTTTGTTGGCTGCATTCAATGAAATTTTGCTCGGAAAACTAATGCCGTTTTCCGTAACATAGTTGCTATAGTTTGTTTTAAGTTCGTAATCGTTACTCTTCGATTTCAGAATCACTTGTTGCAAAGTGAAACTGTTCGAAATGTCGGTATATTGCTGCATGTCGCCATTTTCAAAAAACAATGTTTTTTGTCCTGCATTTCCATGTACTAAACTCAGCTTCTGCATTTCCAGATCTTTTTCGCCGATACAGAAAAGTTTCCCAAAAAGAAGTGACTGCAAGCTGTAAAAATCAACTTTTACGTTGAACTTTTCTGCAAAAACATTGTAGTCGAGAAAATAGTATTTATTATTCATTTTGTCGAAAACTTTTATGCTGTCGGGCGTGAATTCTGCTTTGAAAAGCTCAATACCAAGAAAAGGCTGAATGGATAAATGAATGAGAGAATCTTTCCGGATTTTGCATGTTGCATTGGCATTCACATTCCGATCGCCCATTTCTACTGCTATCGACATCTTGCTCACATTGGCTGTAGAGAATTGAGGTTCGTTTTTTTGAACCTTATCGACCAGCAATGTTACATCTTTTATGCCTACGGAAGAAGTGCTGATAGTCTTCGTTGTTTTACACGAAACAAAGGCAAGTAAGGCCAGCAGTATTACAGTTGCATTAAATTTTATTTTTTGTAATTTCATAACTACTCAACTTTTGAAGTTATTTGCGTTCCCAACCTTTATTTTCTATTTTCTTTTTCAACTCTTCTGTTTTATTCCCCGAATCGTAGGATTTTTGCCACATTTCTAACGCCTTAGCGTCATTTTTATTGTCGTCTTTGCTGCTCATCCACAAAATATCGCCATAATGTTCCAGGATAATACCCGGATCTTCATCCTTCGACAGGTTGTCGACAGCACGTTCGATATAGAATTTTGCTAATGAGTAACTTGCTTGTTGATATAAAATCCACGCGTAGGTATCCAAATACGTACTGTTTTTGGGATCAAGTTCAACCGTTTTGGCACTCATTTTCTCCGCTTTCCGCAAATCTTTTTTCTCTAACGAAAGATAATAGGCATAATTATTCATTACCATTATGTTTTTCGGATTGGCTGTTAAAGAGTTTTCATAATTGACAAAAGCCGAGTCTTTTTGATTTAGCTTGAAATAAATATCCCCGATTTGCGCATAAAAATCGCTTTTCATTCCCTCTTGACCGGTTTCAATAAGCGGTAATCCGGTATTGTAACTATCCAGTGCCTGATGATATTCTTCGAGTTGGAATTGCCCTATGCCACGGTAAAAGTACCAAACCGGAATTTTAGGAAGCGCTTCGATTGCTCTATCAGTTATTGTAACCAAATCGCTGAATTTTTTTTCGCCTAAATAAAGCTGAATCAACCTCAACCATGTTTGTTGATTCTTCGGGTTGATATTCAGCATTGTTTCCAACTCCGAAATCGCTTCAGAGTCACGATTCCGAAATTGAAGAAAGACGGCATAATATCCGTGTACCTGCTCTTCGAGTGGATAACGGTCGATCAACAGTTTGAATAAACTTTCAGTTTCATCCAGCTTGGTAGAATCTTTCACTACTTTCTCAGCATATTGTCCCAGTATATCCATTTTTGTGTCCACATCCAGCTCATCGCTTTTAAGTGCACTTTCGATCGACTCCATTGCCTTTTCCGGTTGGTTCACCGATTTATAATACTCCGACAACGAAACGTAAACATAAGCATTTTGAGGATCGTTCGTCAAAACGTTTTGATAAATTTCGAATGCTTTCTCGGGCATTTTTTGTTGCATGAAAATATCTCCGCGCAGCACCTGATAGCGTGTTTCGGTCGGGTATTTATTTATGAGCTTGTCAATTTCGGCAATACCTTTATTAAACTTATTCAATTGGACATACAAACGAAATTTTTCGAACGAAATACCCTGGTCAATTCCCGTCAGGCTCTCCAATCTGTCATAAGCCGCAATTGCTTTTTCGTATTGTTGCGTCTGCCTGTAAAGTGAAGTCAGGATATTGTAAACATCCTCTTTGTTTGGGTAATAATGTTGAATGGCCACAGCCGTTTTTATGGCAGAATCCCAATCTTTTTTATTTGAATAGAGCGTTATCAGTTGCAAATTATACCACCAGTTTTGGGGCTGTAGTTTTACGGCAGTTTCCATGCAGCGTAGAGCGTCGTCGTTCAGCCCAATAGCAGAATATAATAATCCTACTTCGCTTTGGGCACCTGCGTCTAATGAGTCTATGGAAAGGCACATCTTGAAAGTTTCCAACGCCTCATCGTATTTTTGAAGTTCCTTAAGTCGTAGTCCTTCGTAAAAATAATAATCGAATTGTCGCTGAACTTCAAAGGAAAGATGGTTTATTCCGGTATTACTTCCTTGCTTCAACGTTTTCGTTGAACTGCAAGAAGTGGAAACAAGTACAAACAGTAAATATAAATAGTGTTTTAGCTGCATAATTTAATCGAAACATATTTCTTTTTCGGCAATACTTCCGAATGGTAGACACTGGTTTTAGTGCTTGCCAGTGTGCCCAAAACCTCCGGCTCCTCTTTTCGTCTCGGCAAGCTCCTGAACCTGAATCCATTCAGCTTGTTCGTGGGCTGCAATCACCATCTGACAAATTCGTTCTCCGTCGTTGATAACAAAATCTTCTGCTGACAAATTGATCAGGATAATGCAAATCTCTCCGCGGTAATCGGCATCAATTGTTCCGGGCGAGTTCAGCACTGTAATTCCTTTTTTAATCGCCAACCCGCTTCGTGGGCGGATTTGAGCCTCGTACCCGGCAGGTAGTTCGATGAACAATCCGGTGGGAATCAATTTTCGTTCCAACGGTTTCAGTACAATAGGTTCATCAATGTTGGCGCGCAAGTCCATACCTGCTGATAAAGAGGTTGCATACTCGGGAAGAGCGTGTTTTGATTTATTTACAATGTTGATTATCATAAAAATAATTGTCAGTAATAAAAAGACTTCAGCAAATTAGCTGAACCCGTTCTAGGTGTTAAAAGAGATTCTTTATAGCTACAAAAATACGATTTTTATCTTTAATCTTTATGTTAGTAGTTCGAAAAATAATTTTTTTTCCGAAATTGTATTTCAAACGCTAAAATGATTAAAACAAAACAGAAAATATACTGTTTATATGGCATAAATAATAAAACGTGGAATAATTAAAACTTAAAATAAATGACTAAAATAAACGATCCGATAACTATAAAATCGATAACTTTTCCTAATCGTATCGGAATGTCTCCCATGTGCCAATATTCTTCCGAAGATGGTTTTGTCAATGATTGGCACTTAGTTCATTATGGAACAAGAGCTGTAGGTGGAGTTGGATTAATTATGTTGGAAGCTACGGCTGTATCTCCAGAGGGACGAATTACGCCATTTGATTTGGGAATATGGAAGCCAGAGCATATATCTGGATTGAAAGAAATTACGGATTTTGTACATTCTCAAGGAAGTATTGCCGGAATTCAAATAGCTCATGCCGGCAGAAAAGCGTCTCATAATTCTCCGTCGAAAGGCGGAAAACAGCTTTTGTCAGGTGAGGGTGGTTGGCAAACAATTGGGCCTTCTGCTTTGGCATTTGACTCATCGGAAAATCCTCCTGCCGAGATGACCGCTTCTGATATATCGTTGGTCATTGAGCAATTTAAAAATGCAGCAAAGAGAGCAGTGGAGGCTGGATTTAAAGTTTTGGAAATACACGGCGCGCACGGTTATCTTGTTCACGAATTTTTATCTCCTATTTCGAACAAAAGAAATGATATTTATGGAGGAAGTTTCGAAAACAGAAGTCGATTACTTCTTGAGATTCTTGATGCAGTGAAAGAAGTTTGGCCTGATGAATATCCTTTGTTTGT